>NZ_WAKV01000017.1 GCF_015523185.1 Thermococcus sp. | reverse complement strand
TTTCCAAGAAGTGTCTCTTTCCTCCCGGTGTGTTGGTCGTCCAGGCTCCGTAGGGGGTTGAGCTCGAACGCTGGATTCCGGTGTTCATGTAAGCCTCGTTGTCGTACATGATGTAGACGGCATCATGACCTCTCTCAAGGAAGCCGGAGAGAGCCTGAAGGCCAATATCAGCGGTTCCACCGTCTCCGGCCCAGCCGACGACCATGACGCCGTCCTCGCCCTTGACCTTGTAGCCCTGGGCCTTAAGCCCTGCCTCGATTCCGCTTATAACCGCTCCGGTTGTCGCGAAGGCCGTGTGGAAGAGCGGGGCATCAAGGGTGTTGTAGGGCCACGCGCCCGCTATGATGGTTGAACAGCAGGCTGGAATGGTAACTATCGTTTTCTTCCCATAGGCCTTGAGGACGTACCTTAAGCCAAGGGAAGCGCCGCAGCCCTGACAGGCTGTGTGGCCGGCATAGAAGTGCTCCTCAGCGGGAAGGGTTAGCCTCTTCTTAATCTGCTCGGGAATCTCCATCTTTCTCACCTCTTGAGGTGGTACCACACTACCTCTTCCTCAACCCTGCCCTTCTCAAGGGTCTTCTTCATGTCCTTGGCTATTGCCCTGACGTCGTTTACCGTGAAGTCCCTGCCACCGAGACCAACGATGTAGTCCTTCATGAGGGGCCTCGCGTCGGTGTTGAAGAGAACACCCTTGGACTCGTTGAAGAGTATTCCCTCCTGACCGAAGGAGAAGTTCCTGTCGACTACCGCTATGGCTGGGACCTCTTTGGCGAGTTCGTAGAGCTCTTCCTTCGGGAAGGGCCTGAACCAGCGGACCTTCGCCGCTCCGACCTTGTAGCCCTCTTTCCTGAGGAGGTCAACGGCCTCCTTGACGGTTCCCATGAGTGATCCCATTCCCATGAAAACTATCTCCGCATCGTCCGTCCTGTAGGTCTCTATCATCCCGCTGTAGTCCCTTCCAAACATCTCGCCGAACTCCCTGCCGACTTCTTTAATTACCTTCTTGGCCCTCTCCATGGCCATTGCTTCCTTGTACCTGAACTCGTAGTAGTCGTTTGGCGTAGCTAAAGCGCCGACGGAAACAGGGTTGTCAAAGTCGGTTAGCGTGTAGAGGGGCTCTCTCGGCGGGAGGAACTCGTCAACAAGTTCTTGCGGAATCATCTCGACGACGTCGTAGGTGTGGCTCAGGATGAAGGCGCTCTCAACGACCATGGCCGGCAGTGAAACGCGCTTGTCCTCGGCTATCTTAAAGGCCATCAGAACGCCGTCGTAAACCTCCTGGTTGTTTTCAGCGTAGAACTGGAGCCATCCCGTGTCTCTCTGTGAGAGTGAATCAGTCTGCTCGTCCCAGACGCTCCACGGTGGAGCTAAAGCTCTGTTGGCGTTGACCATAACTATAGGCAACCTTGCCCCGCTCGCCCAGTGGAGCATCTCGTGCATCAAAGCGAGACCCTGGGCGGCGGTAGCCGTGAAGACCCTCGCTCCGGTGGCGGAGGCACCTATACAGGCCGCCATGGCCGAGTGCTCGCTCTCGACGGGAACGTACTGGATGTCGGCCTCACCGTTGGCTATGAACTCGGCTATCTTTTCTATAATGCTCGTCTGGGGGGTTATTGGATAAGCGGCAACAACCTGAACTCTCGCATGGAGTGCCGCGTAAGCAGCTGCATAGTTACCACTCACAACCTTTCTAATGGGCTTGTACTCGGCCATATCACTTCTCCTCCTTCTCCATTGTTATCGCGTTGGTCGGACACTCGTTCGCGCAAATACCACAGCCCTTACAGTAGTCGTAGTCTATTGCCACGTAACCGTCTGGCTTTATGTAGATGGCCGGCTCGGGACAGAACTTCCAGCAGATGTAGCACTTGACGCACTTATCCTCGTTGACTATGGGGATGAAAGTCCTCCAGTCACCGGTAAAGTTGCTGAGAGTAGTTCCGAGGCTTATCGGCGCCTCAGGATACTGCTCCACAGAGGTGAAAACGAGCTTTTCAGCCCGGGCTTTCTTTTCCCCAAACAAGGTGTTCAACTTTACCACCACCCGCCTCGGTTAAGGAAGGGAAGAGAAGATTAGAGCTCGTAAACAACGGTCTTGTTGAAAGCTTCCTCAGCGGCCTTGGCGTTCTTCTCGCCAAGGGTTCCGGAGAAGGTCTCCTTGATGGCCTCCTGGACATATTTGAGGTCAACGATACCGGTGGCCTTGGCAACGGCACCGAGAATAGCGGTGTTGGTAATCGGAAGGCCGAGTATGTCGAGGGCTATGGTTGTAGCATCAACGAGAGCCAGCTTGGCAGGCTTCTTCTTAAGCTTCTCAAGGACTTCCTCTTTGCTCTTCTCGGTGTTGACTATGACGATTCCTCCGTCCTTAAGGCCGGCGGTAACGTCAACGGTGTCGAGAAGGCTCGGGTCGAGGACGACCACTATGTCCGGCTCGTAAATCTGGGTCTTAATCCTTATAGGCTTGTCGTCAATTCTTGTGAAGGCAGTAACGGGCGCTCCACGCCTCTCGACGCCGAAGAAGGGGAACGCCTGAACGTATTTGCCCTGCTTGAATGCTGCAGAGGCTAGAATGTTGGCGGCAGTAACAGCACCCTGTCCACCCCTACCGTGAAAACGTATCTCAATCATCTTCCCTGCCTCCTTTTGGGTTTTTCACTCTCGGTTAGTCCGAAAGGTTTATTTAGGTTTCGGTATCGTGTTAAGGAACCCTAAACAGGATTTTCTGGGTAAAGGTGAACTTTAAATTTCCCCAATGGTTTTTTCCGCTCATTGTTTCTCGAAAACTTTTTTAAGCTGACTATATAGACTATATAGCCAGTGATGGGGATGGAGGGGCTTGCAATAGCTATAATCGCAGTGGCGTTCTACATAGCGTGGAACATAGGCTCAAATGACTCCGCAAACGCCATGGGCACTGCAGTAGGTTCTGGAATCCTGAGCTTTAGACAGGCGACGCTAACGATAGCGATATTCGTTGTTCTGGGGGCATATCTTAGAGGCTACAAAGTCATGAAAACCGTTGGTGAGGGAATAGTGCCCGAGGGCTTCTTAACAATGGAGATGGCACTGCTGGCACTACTGGCCGCAGGAATCTGGGTGACAATAGCAACGGTCAAAGGTTTACCTGTTTCAACAACACAGTCGATAGTCGGTGGCGTCATCGGCGTCGGTTTAGCGATGAAAGCACCTGTGAACTGGTTCACAATGGGTAAAATAGCGGCCGCGTGGGTCATCTCTCCAATTCTTTCCGGAATTCTCGCAATGGTTCTCTACAAGTTCTACTCAAAGGTAATCTCAAGTATAAAAAGTGTTTCAACTATTGAGGCTCTCTACAAGGCCCTTGCAATACTCGGTGGCTCGTACATGGCTTTCAACTTCGGAACCAATGAAGTCGCGAACGCTTCCGGCCCGATAGTTGGAGCTGGCTTTATGGAGCCTAAGATGGCTGGCATTCTCGTTGCCATAAGCCTCGCAATAGGCTCTCTGACCTTCAGCTACTCCGTCATGCACACCGTCGGTAAGAAGATAACGGCCCTCGGACCGATTTCAGCATTCGCGGCACAGTTCGGCTCGGCAATATCAGTGAGTCTGGCCAACTTCCTCGGGCTTCCGGTCAGCTCGAGCCAGTCTATAGTAGGTGGTGTCGTTGGAGTGGGACTTTTAATGGGACAGGGGGTCGAGAAGAAAGTGGTCAGGGACATACTGTTCGGCTGGGTCGCAACGCCCCTAACGGCCATCGGGATTTCGTTCGTTCTTGTTAAGCTTTTCAGCTTTGCCGGGATGCTCTAAATCACAGCCTTCTTATCTTTACATCCATTTTTGTCAGTTCCTTCAGCATCCCGGTCTGGATGTAAGCCCGAATCCTCGTAACGTCTCCATAATCAACCGACAGAATCTCGCCAACAGAGCTCAGAAGGGCCATCACAGCTGGAACCTTCTCCGGGTTCTCGATGACAATCTCAAAGGCCCCATATTTTGGAAGCCTGAGGATTGTCCTCTCAAGGATTTCGTAGAGTTCATCAAGCTTCCTCTCCTTTGCAGAGACCCGGGCAACGCCCTCTATTAAGAGCCCAACCCTCTCGCTGAGCTCCTTCAAAAGCCTAACCTTCTCATCGGCGTCTTCCCCTTCAATCAAATCCACCTTGTTGAGAACTACGATTATCGGCTTGCCGAGGGCCTTGAGCTCCCTCAGAACGTCCACAGAAGCCCTGAACTTCCGCGCTATTTCGCGCCATGGTTCACTCGAGTCGAGAACGAGGAGTATTACGTCCGACTTTACAATCTCCTCCAGCGTTGAATGGAAGGCCTCAACTATGAAGGGTGGAAGCCCATCTATAAAACCCACGGTGTCAGTTAAGAGGACCCTCTTTCCCGAGAGCTTGAAGCGCCTCGTGGTTGTGTCAAGGGTTGTGAACATCTGGTTTCTGGCCTCAACGTTCTCTCCAGCCAAAGCGTTGAGGAGCGTTGATTTGCCGGCGTTTGTATAGCCAGCCAGAGACACGAGGATAAAGCCGAACTCTTCCCTCTTCTTTCTCCGCACTTCCCGCTCGGCCTTGACCTTCTCAAGCTCCTTCCTTATCTTTCCCATCCTGTAGCGGATGTGCTTGAGGTACTGCTGGGTCTGGTACTCGCCCATCCCCTTGAAACCGGCCCTGTCACCGAGTTTGATTCGCCTTATCGCCTCCTTCACGAGTGGAACTTCATACTGGAGCGAAGCCAACTCAACCTGAAGTTTGGCCTCCTTTGAGTGCGCCCTCTTTTCGAAAATCTCAAGGACAAGTTGCCACCTGTCCATTACCTCAACCCTAAGCTCTTTCCATAGATTGTAGGCCTGACTCGGGGTTAAGCGGTTGGCGAAGATGACTTTGTCGGGCTTGAACTCCCTGACGAGCTCCTTAAGTTCCTCCAGCTTTCCCCTTCCGATATTATAGCGGGGATGCTCATCCCTGTTCTGTTCGATAATCGAGAGAACCTCGTAACCAGCACTCCTGATGAGCTCCTCGAACTCCACTTTGCTTAACCTATCCTTTCGCGAGTATCTAATGACGCCGATGGCTTTCATCGTTGGCCCATGAGATAGAACCTTAATAACCCTTTGGGCTAAGCTTAAATCCTAACACGCCGTAATACGTAGGGGGACGACTATGCTGGGTTTGACGCTTCTTGCCGTGCTGAAGGGTGGCGATATAATAATCGACAAAGAGGGTATCAGGAAGGACTTACTCACCTGGCACCTCAAAGAGGTTAAGGCCCTTGCGGAGCAGTACGACAAGGCCTTTAGGATACTCTTCGAGCTCCTGAGGGATGAAAACCCCCACGTAAGGACAAACGCCATTCAGGTTTTAACCGACATGCTCTCCGAGGGAAAACTTGAAGGCGAGAGAAAAAAGCTTGCCCTAGAGGGCGTGCTCGAGCTTGTAAAGGACGACGATGAAAGAGTAGCACTAAAAGCCCTCGAGTTTATAAACGCTCTCCTCGAAACTGGTGAGCTCAGTGATGAAGAATACGAGAGAGTTACGGACACCCTAAAAGAGGTCGTCAAGTCCGGGGTTCCCATACTGGGCGAATACGCGGCCGAAGGGCTTGGAAAACTCGGTGCAAAAGTCGCGAAGATAGCCTACAAGATAATCCGCTGGCTGTTCTCCCTCATTGGCTCAAGTAAGAAGAAGGAAGTCCAGAGCGCCGCGATAACAGCCTTGACTGAGATGGCAATGAAAACTGAAGACAGGAAAGTCCTGAACGAAATCTTTGAGGGTGTCGCAGACCTTTTAGCTCATCCCGACCCTTACGTGGTTGAGAGAGCTCTGTACTCAATTGAGAGGATGCTCTCACGCGAGAAGGAGATAAGCACAAGGAACAAGCTGAAAGCCATAACCCGGATAAAAGAGCTGAAAGGTGACGTTAAGCTTGGCCTTAAGGCTTCCCAGGTCCTCGAAAAGCTCGAAAAGAGCACCGTAACAAAAGAAGAGCTGATAAGCGAGACGGACGCAAAGAAGAGAATGGAGATAACACAGTACAGCATAGATGACGTTGAAAGGTTATTAGACGCTGGAAAGACGGAGATAGTTGCTGAAATGGCAAAGCTAGACCCGGATGTGATGGATAAGGTTCTAAGCATGCTCGAAAGCGAGGACTACAGCAGAAGATTAGATGCCCTATGGATTGTGACCAGGCTGACGAGTCACCTGACGCCGAGCGATGCCTACCGGATTCTGCCCGTTCTAGGAGACTTCCTGAAGAGCAAGAACCCGTGGGCGAGGGAAACAGCTGCAAAGGTCTTGGCTGACATCTACGCCCTCTACCCAGGAACTTCGAAGTTCTTCACGAGCTTGCTTGATACACTCCTCAAGTCCGGAAAGGAGAGAGATGTAGAAGGGGCAATCGAGCTAATGGCCAGACTCTCAGACAGGATATCCTCAAAGGAGATGCTGTCAGGAATGCTAAAGCTCATTCTGAAATTACTAGACGACAAAAGAACGAGAGGAGTTACCCTGAGAGCCATTGCAAGGGAAGCCCAGAAAATACTCGACCTCGATACCGAGGACATTTTTATACTGCAGGATAAACTAAAGGAAGTTTACGGAACAGATGGTGGTAAGTACGACGAGATAATAGCCGGACTGATAGACGTGATAGACGATATTCTCAAGATGCGCAGGCAGGGGATAGTGCCAACGAGTAGTTAAAAACTACTGGTTCAGGAAAACCTTAAGGACTTCCCTCATTCATATTATTTCGGTGATTTCCGTGGAGTACTCAGAGGTTGAGGTCAAGCTTAAGGAAATCGAAGAGCTCCTCGACAAACTTGGAAAAGAGCACCCGAAAGAGATTGCCGCCTTCTCGAGGTTCCTCCGTGAGACCCTTGACAACAAGGCACTAACAACGCGCGAGAAGGAGCTCATAGCACTCGCCCTTGGCATTTCAGCCGGATGTGAGTGGTGCATCTACCTCCACACTCAGAAGGCACTTGAAGCTGGAGCAAAGCCCGAGGAACTCATCGAGGCAGGCCTTGTCGCAGTTCTCATGGCGGGTGGTCCTGCATTAATGCACCTCATCCCGCTGATGAAGGCAATAGAGAAGTTCGAAAAAGAATGATTACTCACCTGTCAGCTTAAGTATGGCCTCCGCTATGTCCCCTTTCGTTTCTTTCAATGCCTTGAGTGCGGTTTCCCTGTCAACGCCAGCCTGCTCCATGACGAGCTGGACATCTTCCTCCGGAATCTCAAGGACTTCCCTAACTTCCTCGCTTCCCGGAACAATCTGATAGGTCTTCTCACCCTGAACCACCATGACCGTGACAACGGGATCTTTGAGAACTATTTCCTTGCCCTCAAGTCTCAAAACTACCTCATTAACACCCTCAAGCTCCTCCATTTTTATGCCGAGCTGTCTCATGAGCTTCTTCATCTGCCTCGGGTTCATCCCCATCATATCTACCACCTGCTCTGGTTTGTCCCCATTCTTAAAAAGGTTGGCGGAAACTTTACAACGAATTCCATCAAATTTATGGGGGAATAAAAATGCCACTGCCCGGACCTCCACCAGCTGGAGGAACAATAACTCCGAAGGGGCTCATTTTTGGGTTTATAGCGATTGTCATCATGATAATCTTAGTTTACTTACTCACTGTCTATTTTGAGAAATATGCCGAAAGAAAGGAGAAAGAAATAGAGGAGGAGCTTAGAGAGCTTGAGGACGGGGGAGATGTTTTTTAATCCCTAAAAGCCAGCTTGAGGAGAGGTGGGGTAACGAGGGTGCTGAGGAATATCATGAGGACAATTACGAGATATGCATCGCTTCCAACTATGCCGGCCTTCATTGCTATCGCCAGCATTGCCAGTTCAACTCCCATCCTAGGAATCATCCCCACACCAACCCTAAGGGATTCCCTAGCGTTCATACCACTAATCAGGGCCCCGACTCCACAGCCTATTACCTTGCTCGCTATTGCCACGAGTGCAAACAGCAGGGCAAAGAGGCCAGCACTCCTCAAATCCTTCACAGGGATGTTCATACCCACATCGACGAAGAACAGCGGAACGAAAACGGAATGGGCTATTATCCTTGCGTGCTCAAAAATCGGCTTCCTGAACTCCGTCTCGCTGAGTGCAAGACCGAGGAGGTAAGCACCGAGTATTGAGGCGAGGTTCATGTGCTCGGCGAGGTATGCAAAGCCGAAGAGGGCCGCCATCGAGAGTGTAACGGTAGAGTCGGCAAAGCCTATCCTGACGACCTTCCTGAGGGCATAGTCAAGAACCCTCGGCATAACGAAGACCATGACCGCTATAAAAACCCCAACCTTAACGAGGATTTCCACGAGACTGAGAACGCTAACCCCACCGGAGACGAGCGATGATATGACGACCGTTAGAACGATTATGCCGAGTATGTCATCAACTATCGCGGCAGTTAGGATAGTCGTTCCCTCTCTGCTCTTAAGCCTGTCCATTTCCATAAGAACCCTGACGGTTAAGCTAACACTCGTGGGAGTGGTAAGGGCACCGTAAAGCAGGGCCTGGTCAAAGCCTTTGAAAGGGTAAGTCACCGCAAAGCCCATGGCAAAGGCAACGACAACGCCGACAAAGGCCACCGAAAAGCCACTCTTCCCGGCCTGCCTCAACTCCTCCACACTGCTCTCAAGACCCGCCAAGAAAAGGAGCATGAGAACGCCTATCATGGAGATATCCTTCACTTCCTCCGTTGGCGGGAAGGCCAGCCCAAGCAGTATTCCTCCAACTATCTGACCGAGAACAACTGGCTGTCCGATTCTCGAAAAGAGCCAGCCAAAGGTTTCCGCCGTGAGTAGCATAAGTGCAAGGTAAAGTATCAGTTCAATCAACTTTCCTCACCGTGCGAAAACCCTGAGGAGCCTTATAACGCTCTGGGCAGAGAACGTTCCAACGACCTTCTTTTTCTCAACGACGGGAAACTGCCTTACGCCTGTCTCAAGCATCATCCCCAGGGCATAGCCGAGAGTATCGTGGGGAGAAAGCGTTATCGGCCTCGGGTTCATTATCTCCTTAACCGGCCGGTCCCAGTCAAAGTGAGCCTCTTTAAGTGCTTCAAGCCCAACGAGAACGTAGTCTGAAGGAGGTAGCAGGAGATTTATGATTTCATCAACGGAAATAAAGCCCAGCAACTTTCCGGATTCATCCGTTACCACCGCGCAGGTTCTGTGTTCGAGACCCTTTATCAGGTCCTCAATCCTGTCCTCTGGTTTTAGACGTAAGAACTTCTCCTCCATAGCCAACCTTATGGGCATCTTGGACAGCTTTGCGATGTTAAGTTTTGGCCTTTCCCCATTCTCGCTGGTCACTGAGGACACCTCCAATCAAATTAAATCTGAGCTAAAAGTTTAAAATATTTGAGTGAAGAGTGGGAAGAATTAAAACCAAACGGGTTCAACCTTATTCGGGGAAGTGCGATGTCTCCTCGTTGGCCCTCATAATCCTCTGTCTGTACTCTTCGTACTTCCTTCTAGCTTCCTCGGCCTTCTCCTTCTCGCCGAGGTACTCGTATGCCTCCGCCACGTGCTTCCACCACATCGGGTCCTTCTCAGCTTCCTTCAGGCAGTATTCGAGGAACTTCTGGTAAGCTTCCCTCGCGAGTTCTTCCATACCGAGTTTTCTAGCTATGTTCCCAACGTCCTCCCAGAAGACGCCTTCCTCCTCGGCTTCCTTTTTGTAGTACTCAAGGGCTTTCTCCCATGCTTCTCTAGCTTTTTCCTCGTTTCCAAGTTCCTCGTAGAGCTTGGCAACGTCCTCCCAGAACCAGGGCTCTTCCTCGGCGTACTTCTCAAGGGCTTTCGCTGCTTTCTCCATGTTTCCAGCCTTCTTCCAGTACTCGTGGGCCTCCTTTAGGTAGTAGGTGTCCTTCTCCTTCTCGTAAAGTTGCTCGTAGAGCTCAGCGGCCTTCTCGTATTTGCCAGCCTTCTCGTAGGCCCACGCCGCGCTCTCAAGCCAGCCAAGCTTGAGGTACATCTCAGCGGCCTTTTCGTAGTTTCCAGCTTTTTCGTATTTCCTCGCGGCCTGCCTGTAGCGACCCATTTTCTCAAGCTTTTCAGCCGGGCGGAAACGGTCAGCTATGCTCAAATCAGGCTCGCTGATGTACCAGATTCCAAAGGCGAAGAGGAATATGAAGAAGGCTATTATCCCCCCAACTATCTTGAGATTCCGCCATGTTAAAACAAGGTACGAGCCGTAGCCCGCAATAGCGGTCAGAACGGCGAGGATTACTCCATACTTCCAGCTCTCGGCGTAGAGTGTCAGAGCCGTAAAGAACAACAACGCAAGGGTAAAGCCAACGAATCCAATTGCCAGAATCACCTGGAGAAGCTTTATCCAGCCCCACTTATAGACGATGAACCCTGCAACGCCTAAGACTGCAATCAGGAAGCCTATTATATAGGCTTTCAGCTTGTCCATTCTTTCACCCCCTCGAGTTCGAGTAGGAACCTCTTCTCCTCAATTCCAGAGCTGTAGTGGCCTATGCCGTCGCTGGCCACGACCCTGTGACAGGGAACGATTATTGGATAGGGATTCCTTTTCATCGCCCCGCCAATAGCTCTCGGCGACGTTTCCAGGGCCCTGGCAAGGTTACCATAGGTTATAACGGCCCCTCTTTTAACGTTTTTTGTGAGCCATTCGTAAACCCGCCTCTCAAAGGGCGTTATCCCCTCAAAGGAAAGCTCCTCCAGGGCCTCTTCGTTGTCAAGGTCGCCGACCATAACTCGGTAAACCAGCCCCGTGTAGTTGCTCGGCTGGACGTCGAGGGAAAGGCTTACCCCCCTCTTCCGAAGGAACTCCGCTAGATTACTAACTCTCTCCAGCAGTTTTCCCCTCGTGAAGGCGAAGCTTACCCCCTGAATCCTCCCGTGAAAGATTACACCAACCCAGACGTCCCGGCCGTTGACATTAAACCTCTCAATGGAGAGCATTCAACATTCCTCCAGCCTTTTAACGGCCCTTCTAAGGGGTCCGATTAGGGTGTGAACTTCCCTCCCGTAGAGGAAGGCCCTCCCTACAGCCTTCCTGAAGACCTTGATAAACACCTCTCTTCTCTCCCGGTCCCTGGGATAGTTGAGAACCTCTAACAACCTCATCCATATTCTAACCAGCTCCTCCTTTTCGCGGGCTGTGGCGGGCTCAAGGGAAAGCTCCCTTGCCGGCGTTTCCTTAGCTAATTCATAGAGGATTATCGCAACGGCCTGGGCCAGGTTCATGACTGGATAATCTTCGCTCGTGGGGATTGTAACGACCAAGTCCATCGCCTCGAGTTCCTCGTTCTTCAGGCCGATGCTTTCCCTCCCAAAGAAGAGCCCGACCTTACCTGGGTAGCCATTAAGGGTTTCTCTAAGCTCCCATGGATACAGAGGAGCGCGGTAGGGTATGAAACCCCTGCCCGGCTTTCCGGTCGTTCCAACGGTTAAATCGAAGAGCTCAAGCGCTTCCTCAAAGTTCTCAAGCACGAGGGCATTTTCAAGAACGTCCCTCGCATGAACCGCGTACCTGTAGCTCTCCTCAGTTACGTTCGGGTTTATCAGGACTAACCTCGAAAGGCCGAAGTTCTTCATCGTCCTTGCCACCATGCCCACGTTGGCCGGCCCCTCTGGTTCAACGAGAACTACCGAGAGCATCGGTATGCATTTAAGGTGGACTCTTTAAACGCTTGCGGTGGGAGCATGTACGGACTCGCTTACGTTCCCATGGTAATCCCGGCGATAAAAAAGAGGGCAAGGCCCTTTTCGGCCGGAGCCCTGCTCACGTTTTCAGCGACGTATCCACTGGAGGAAAAGGCCAGATACGGCCTGGTTCTGGCTTCCTTCTTTCTACTAGCACTCGGCTGGCCCTACGAGAAACAGTCCGTCAGGTTCTGGGAGCGCTTTCTCAACGCTACACTCAGTGGAACCGGGCTTGCAATTGCCCTCGGCCTTTACAACCTCGGGAGATGGGAGGCAATCCTTGGGGTCACCGTTCCGTTCCTCCTCGTGAGGAACAGGGTCCTATCTTCCTTCGGCCTTTTGCCTGTCTCTGCGCTCTACCTTATCGGAGCTTACCGGGTTCCTGAGAACATCAAGCTGGCGCTCTTCGTTGGGGTTTACCTTTACTCGCTCAACCACCTTAGAAAGCTCCTGAGGTGATAGGATGAGGATTTACGTGCTCGGAGCCGGAAGCATAGGTTCCCTTCTCGGAGGTCTTTTGGCTAGGGCTGGAAACGACGTCCTCCTTATCGGCCGGGAGGAGCAGGTAAGGACCATAAATGAGAGGGGGCTTAAGGTTACAGGTGTTGAGGAATTCACTGTCAATGTCAAAGCCTCGCTGTATGCTCCGAACGAACCACCCGACTTACTGGTTCTCTCGACCAAATCGTACTCAACGAAAAGCGCCCTTGAGTGCGCGAGAAACTGTATTGGCGATGGAACGTGGATTCTAAGCGTTCAAAACGGTCTCGGCAACGAGGAGCTAGCGATGAGGTACACCGAGAGGGTAATCGGAGGAATAACAACCAACGGGGCCATGCTTGAGGAGTGGGGAGTTGTTAGGTGGACTGGAAAGGGGATAACTGTCATAGGGAAGTACCCAACGGGGAGGGACGACTTCGTTGAAGAGGTAGCCAAGGTATTCAACGACGCTGGGATAGATACCAAAGTCACGGAAAACGCAATAGGCTGGAAGTGGGCGAAGGTCATAGTTAACTCGGTCATAAACGGCCTCGGAACCGTTCTGGAGGCCAAGAATGGCTTGCTGAGAGAAATCCAAGAACTTGAGGGAATCTCCGTGGAGATAGCGAGGGAGGGCTGTATCATTGCCCAGCAACTTGGGATAGAGTTCGAGGTTCACCCCCTTGAACTGCTCTGGGACACGATAGATAGAACCAAGGACAACTACAACTCAACCCTGCAGGATATATGGCGCGGCAGGAAAACCGAGGTGGACTACATACACGGCAAAATCGTTGAGTATGCAAACGCTGTTGGCCTCGAAGCGCCGAGGAACGAACTCCTATGGGCACTCATCAAGGCGAAGGAAAACCTAAATAGGGGTTCAACCAATCTATAAGCGGGGTGTGGAAATGGCCATCTTCGGGGGTAAGGAAAGCAACGTTTTTGAGGCAATAGATAGGCACTTGGAAGTTGTTTACGAGACCGTTAAGGCATTCGAGATGCTCATCGACTCGTACCTCAACGGTGATTTGGAGAAGGCGAGGGAGCTTGAAGGGGAGGTCACAAGGCTTGAGAGTGAAGCGGACAAGCTGAGGAGGAGCATAGAGCTCATGCTCTACGAAGGGGCTTTTCTTCCTGCGAGTAGAGGCGATTACGTCAGGCTGAGCGAGTTAGTGGACCAGGTGGCGGACGCGGCCGAGAGCGCTGCACACACGCTTATCCTTGCCAAGCCCCGGGTTCCGGAGGAGTTGAAGGACGAGATAATGGCCCTCGTCAGGGAGGCCGTGAAGACCTATGAGAAGCTTATGGAGGCAGTGAAAGCTCTCAACGAGGACGTTGACAAAGCACTGGAGCTCGCCAAGGAAACAGAGGACCTCGAGGAGAACGCAGACAGGGTTGAATACAGGCTCAAGGCCATGGTCTTCGACAGCGAGAGCATAACAACATACGCAAAGCTAATATGGAACCAGGCAATCACGAAGGTTGGCGATATAGCCGACCGGGCGGAAGACGCTTCCGACCAGGTCATGCTGATGGCAATAAAGAGAAGGGGATGATAGCCATGGTTAAGGTTCTCGTCGCGGCACCGCTTCACGAGAAGGCCGTTGAGGTTCTAAAAAAAGCGGGTTTTGAGGTTCTTTATGAGGAGTATCCTGATGAAGATAGGCTAATTGAGCTTGTAAAGGACGTCGAAGCGATAATAGTGAGGAGCAAGCCAAAGGTGACGAGGAAGGTAATAGAAAATGCCCCCAAGCTCAAGGTCATTGGAAGGGCTGGAGTTGGTCTCGACAACATAGACCTCGAAGCGGCAAAGGAGATGGGAATCAAAGTCGTCAACAGCCCAGGAGCCTCAAGCAGAAGCGTCGCGGAACTCGTCTTCGGCCTGCTCTTTGCTGTTGCCAGAAAGATAGCCTTCGCAGACAGGAAGATGAGGGAAGGCGTCTGGGCCAAGAAGCAATGCCTCGGCATAGAGCTGGAAGGAAAGACCATCGGAATCATCGGTTTCGGGAGGATAGGCTACGAAGTTGCAAAGATAGCCAACGCCTTTGGAATGAAGGTCCTCCTCTACGACCCGAGACCGAACGAGGAGAGGGCAAGGGAGGTAAACGGAAGGTTCGTACCCCTTGAGGAGCTCCTGAAGGAGAGCGACGTCGTAACTCTACACGTCCCGCTTATAGAAGCCACCTACCACCTCATAAACGAGGAGAGGCTTAAGCTCATGAAGCCGACAGCTATACTCATCAACGCCGCCAGGGGTGCGGTCGTTGATAACAAAGCACTCGTCAAAGCCTTAAAGGAGGGCTGGATTTACGGCGCTGGATTGGACGTCTACGAGGAGGAGCCCCTTCCAGAGGACCACCCGCTCACAAAGCTCGACAACGTTGTTCTCACTCCCCATATAGGTGCCTCAACGGAAGAGGCGCAGATGCGCGCTGGAGTTCAGGTGGCGGAGCAGATAGTCGAGATTCTGAAGGGCTGAGCCTTTTTCCTTCTCCTTTCCCTACAACGTTTACCAGAACGCTGGTAAAGTCCCGTGCAAAAGTTTTACAGTATGGTAGTGAAGTTTTGAACGAAAGTTTTGCAGTATGGTGGAAAACTTCTCGTCTCGTTTTTAAACTCTCACGTCGAACTTTTTAATTTCAAAACCAACCTTTGACAGATAAATGTCATCGCTCGTTGGAGCTCTCGTCAAGGCGATAGGACTCGCCGTAACGAGGATTCTAGAGGGTCTTTCAAGGAGGTAGAAGAACTTTGGTGATGCAATATCCTTGGGGTTCATCCGGCTGAAGGAAGGCGAGACGACCTTTACCACATCAATGGCCCCTATGGGTCTTTCTCAGCTAGAACAAGGGGGAAGGCGTCGACGCCACCGAAGGCCTTGAAGACCAACGCCTTGCCCTCCATCACAGGGAGAGCTCCAAGGGGGCCGATGTCGCTGAGACTCAGCACGCGGGTTCCGTCGCTTATCACCGCAACGGTGTTGCCCCTGTTGGTGTATTCAAAGGCCTTATCCAGTTTTTGGCTATCTCTCTAGAAACCCCGGCCACTCCGGGCGTGTAAGCCAAGGGTTTTCCCTGGTGAAGAGGACCTTCGTGATGACCTCGATTTTACCGTTGCCCGAAAGGTTGTCCCTGTGAAAGCTTCTCGCGTCCATGGAACCACCGGATTGATTAGCATGTAAAAGTTAAAACATCTTCAGACTCATAAACAGAGTTAAAAAGAAAACGGTAAAACGGTCAGGGGCCGATTAGCTCATCACGACTCAGCCACCTACCCTCACATCATCCCAGGCTAAGGGCCTCCCTCACCCAGAGGGGGATGAGACCTATTTTGGGAAACACGAGTTCGGCTTTAGCCTCCACAGCATAGGCAGGAACACAGCCAGAGATGTAACCATCGGGGAGACGGACCTCAAGCAGACCATCAGGGGTCGGATACGGCGGGTCGGGAACCGGGTTGTTGTCCCCCCAGGTTACGAAGCACGTTTCGGGCTTTCCATCTATCTTAACGGTGTAGATGTAGCGAACGCGATGAATTATCGGATACTCATAACCGGGACGCTTGTAAACCACGACGTCACCAACTTTAACCTGATTCGGGTTTGTAACCCCCTTGAGAAGCACCACATCCCCGCGGTAAAAGACCGGCTCCATAGACCCGCTGACAACTATAACCAGAGGCGAATCCGTGTGAAGGGCCACTCTAAGGCCGGCCTGGATTCCGAATACCACCACAATAGCCACCAAAAACCAAGCTACCTCCTTCTTCCACTCCTCCATGCCAAGGCCTCCATATACGTTGCGATTTTAACCGCTATCGCACCTATAGCCGTGCATGTCTCAAGACTGACCCTCTTCCCCGTGACGTCCATATGATAGCGCGCCAACTTAAAGGTTTCCTTCGGAAGACCGTGTCTTCCGAGCCCGATGAGGAGGAGAAAACGCTCGCCCCTGAGAGCCCTCTCAGCCAGTTTGAGGGGTGTTATTTCCTTTTCAGGGAAAGGCCTTCTCGTCGTTGCAACGGGGGTTCCGAACTGAGGAGGGAAACCCTTTCCAGGGAAATCGAGGAGGTGGAAGCGGTTCGTTCTGGCGAGCTCGAGAAGGTATCTCCCGCCCTCACCTATCGTCGTTGACTCACTCACCTCCTCGGCAACCTCACTAGGCTTTCCCTCAAGCGGAAACCCCACGAGGGCGAGGTGAAAACCGTAGGCATATGCTATGGGCGCGGAGCGGGCTATGGCCCTGATGTGGGCCTCGTGGAGTTTTCTAACGTCGTAGGTGTTGTAAAGAGCCAAGGTTAGCATCGGCATGATTGGAAAAAACCTGAGAAGGTTTATAAGGGTTTGGAAACTAACTAAAGGTTGCTATGGCCGACCTAGAAGAGATTAGGGCTCTCGCAGAAAGGGGCCAGTTTGAGGATGCCCTGGAAAGGGTTTGGGAACTGGAAGATGAAGTTGACCAGATTGAGGCCCTCGTTGACGTTGCCCTAACTATAAGGCGCAGAGGCGGGCCTGAGGGCTGGATTCCCGGAATACTCGAGGATGCCGAGTATATAGCGGAGCACTCAAAGAACCCGTACGTAAGGGCCATAGGCTACGGAATGGTCGCCTTCGCCTTCCACGCCCTCGGCTACTACAAGGAAGCATCGGAAACCTTCAACACGGCAATTGATGAAGCCGGGAAAATAGAAAACCCCCTCCTGAGGGGGACTGCCATAGCGACGATAGCCTACTACGTTGCCACAACTGGGGACGCTAAAACGGCGATAGGGCTCTTTGACGTTGCCTTCGACGTTATAGCAAGGGCAGAGGTCGAATACAGGGCTAAAGTCGATGGACTTCTCAAGATAGCGGAGCTCATGGAAAAAGCTGGGGATGAACTTTTCGCGAAGAGCGCCGTTGGTTTCTACAGGACGGCCTTTGACATCTTCGACAAGCTCCACGTAAACCAGCGGGCAGGAGTTACCGAGAAAAAACTCCAGCTGGCGGAGATAATGAGCGAAACGGGGTTACCTGAAGTAAGGCGTGCCCTGCTGGAGGGACGCTACCGCTACGCTCTGGCCCTAATAAGGAAGAAGTTCAAGGGAGCATCTAGGCTAATCGGAGAACTTGAAGCGGCCCTCTGGATGAAGAGAGTAAATGAGCCGACGTACGTCGATGTCGTAGAGAATACCCTCAGAGAGGCAGGAAACGTCGAGCTCTCACCGGCAAGCGCCCAGAGAGTAGCGATGCTTCTGACCCAGCTCGGAAGCCTGAGGGAAGCGCTGACCTTCGCAGAGATGATTGACGACCCCGGAAGAAAGAGCAGTGCACTCAGGGGGATAGCAATGGCATTAGCTGAAAGGGAGGAATACGAGAAGGCAAGAAAAGTCGCTGAAACAATACCCCTTCCGGAAGTCAGGGCGGAAACCTTAAGGGACATCGAGACCATGTCCCTTGGGTGAGCCCATGATTTTCGATGCGCACTCGGATTTGCCGACCTTCATCTACGACGAGAGGAAAGCCGGAAAAACTCGCGTCCTCGAGGACAACTACGGGAAATTCTTCAACGGCTGGGTTAGTTCGAGGGTTATGGCGATATGGACGAGGCCCGATAAGAGGAAGGAGGCAACCGTTTACGGTCTCGAGGTTCTCAACGCTTTTCTTAGGGATTTGGAAGAAAGCGAGCGCTTCGAGCTCGTGGGGAACGTTGGAGAGATGAAGAAGGTAATTGAAGAGGGAAAGACTGCCCTATGGCTCGGCCTCGAAGGCGGGGAACCGATAGGCGAGAGCCTCGACCTTCTGGAAGTCTTCTATCGCCTCGGCCTTAGGGTTCTAACCCTAACGTGGAGCCTAAGAAATGCTATAGGCGACGGCGTCTTCGAGAGAACCAACGGCGGGCTTACAAACTTCGGTGTCGAAGTGATTGGTAAGGCAGAGGAACTCGGTATAGTTGTAGATTTAAGCCACATCAACGAAGCCGGCTTCTGGGACGCTCTCGATGTTACCTCCTTCCCTGTCATAGCGTCACACTCCAACGCGAGGAAGCTCTGCGACAACAGGAGAAACCTGACGGACGAGCAGTTGAAGGCGATAGCCGAAAGGGACGGCGTTGTTGGGGCCGTTGCGATACCGGGCTTCGTGGACAACGAAAAGCCAACGCTCGATAAGTACCTGGAGCATATCACTTACATGGCCGACCTCATCGGTTATAGGCACGTTGGCCTCGGCTTCGACTTCGTCTACTATCTCAAGGGCTGGAGCGGGAAGAGCGTTGAGGGATTTGAGGATGAATCGAAGATTCCCGCGCTGGTTAAAAAGCTCAAGGAAAAGTTCAGCGAGAAAGAGGTTAAGGCAATAACCTTCAAGAACTTCGAGAGGGTTTTTGAAAGAATAACCTAAGGTCTCCTGAGGAAAGAAGGCAGCCTCAAATGGCTCCTGCTGTTTGAAAATTTTACGAAGCCAAGGAATCTGGTTTCACCGGTCAGTTTAACGGAGAGCATCCCGAGAACCCTGGAGCGCTCGAACGTTGAGCGAAATGACTCCGTGCTCAGTTCGGCCTCAAGGACTGGAGGCCTATATACGCCGAACATTATGTCTAGTTCCTTGTCGGAGGCTCCCTCAGCCCGGCCTTTTTTAAATGCTTTAAATGCCTGGGGAAAAACGTTTCTCCTTTCTGCATCCCTGAAAACGTGCTCTTTAAGTTCCCTCGACCAGCCACTCCAAGCCAAATGCCCGGCATAGCCAAAGAAGTATCCGAGGAGGTAAGCCTTTCTAACGGGGTTCTTCTCCGATAGTATTTCGGCGAGTGTTACAGGTTTACTACGGAAGCGTCTCCTCATATTAGCGGCCCCCTGATAGAGAGTCCCCGTGAGCCAAATTCAACACGATACATTCTCGTCTCGTGGTTGGTCCTGCGCATCTTGAGAACCTGGATAGCCCTAACCATTTTAACGCCATCGAGGTAGTAGTGAAGCATTATGACGCCGTCAACGAGGTAGTGCTCCTCGGTATAGCGGTCGAGCTCAGTGAACTCTGCAACGAGAATGCTCGTTATGCCAAGGCTCTCAATCGTCCTCAAAAACGTTGCCAGTTCCGCCCTCTTCTCAGCTGGGTCGGTCGTCGGAAAGTCTATGGCAGTCAGAGGGTCTATAGCGAGACGCGAAATTTTGGCTTCCCTCGCCAAATCCTTTATCCTGAACATGACGCTACTCCACTGGGGTGGCTTGGCGGTCGAGCCCCAAAGTTCCTTTCCAAGGTCATAGAGAATGAGGTTCCCGCGGGCTATGTGGTCCCTGACCTCGGGGTCAAAGCGCTCGAAGTCCTTGACGACCTCCTCAGGGTTGTGAACGAGTGAGATGTAAGCCACTCTCTCGCCGTTCCTAGCCCCCTCAACCAAAAACTGCATGGCGAAAGTTGTCTTTCCGCTTCCAGGAGGCCCAGTAACGAGGTAGGCCTTTCCTGGAATAAAGCCCCCCTCGATGAGCTCATCAAAGCCAGGAATTCCGGTGCGAACCCTCTCGCTGGCTCTCATCCTATCATCCTCCCACTTATAAACGATTGGGGCAAAACTATATAAAAAGATGTCCCAACCCGGGCGAGGGAAGGGTATGGATGCGTACTTTTTAACGTCCCCGGATGCGAGAAGACTCCTGCTTTTCAATGGCCCTGTAAAGCTCAACCTCGACCTCAGGAAGACCAACAGAACGTGGATGATAGATAGGGATGGAAACGAGTTCGTATTCCCAGACGGCACGAGGGTTCCGAAGGAGGTAATCGAAAAAATAGCGAGGGACGATAAGAGCGTGTACTTCATCAAAAACGGGAGAGTTTACAAGGCGGCGATAACGGGTAAGGGTTTCTACAAGCTCGTCCCGACGATTCCGCCGACGATAGAGATAAACGGCATAAGGATGCATCGCACGAAGGAGGTAAACCCCCTTCAGGACACGAGGAACAAAGTGAACACGGTGAAGCCGAAGGAAGGTGAAACGGTTCTGGACACCTGCATGGGGCTGGGTTACACTGCTATAGAGGCCTCAAAGCGGGGGGCGTACGTTATAACTATTGAAAAGGACCCCAACGTGATTGAACTCGCGAGAATAAACCCGTGGAGCAGGGAGCTCTTCACAGGTGGAAAGATACAGATTATCCTGGGAGACGCCTTTGAGGTTGTAAGGAAGTTCAACGATGAGAGCTTTGACGTGGTAATCCACGACCCACCGCGCTTCTCGCTGGCTGGACAGCTCTATTCGGAGGAGTTCTACCGCGAGCTTTTCAGGATTTTAAAGCCCGGAGGAAGGCTTTTCCACTACGTCGGCAACCCGGGGAGGAAATACAGAAGGAAAGACCTGCAAAAAGGCGTTATGAAACGCCTCAGGAAGGCAGGCTTCGTTGGAGTTAAGCGCGTTGAGGAAGCCCTCGGCGTTGTGGCGAGGAAACCTTCCATCATACGAGAACAAAGCCCCTAAAGGCAACCCTGGTTCCGGGCTTTAGTTCCTCTGAAAACATCACATCGGAGCGAACTTCCCGCCTGATTGCGTAGACACTCGACGACTCAAGTTCAACCGAACCCAACCTAACGGTCAGAACCTTGAGGGACTCATCGGGGACAGTAGCAAGAAAACCCGAGTACCTTTTGCCGGTTTCAACGTCCTCAAAAGTGCCTAGATAGGTCTTTGGCTCCCCATAGGCCAAACCAACGACGGCGAGCCCTTCAAAGACTTCCTCAGCAACGGTTCTAAGATATGCGAGCTCTTCCAACCTGTTCCAAGGTTTCCCAACCGTGAACTCAAAAACACCCGGGCTTATCCTAGAGTCAACCTCCACGCTCCTCTCAAAGACCAAGTCATTTCCTACGCCAAAAACCCTAAACCTTGCGACCATGGACGTTAAAACCCTTCAGCTTTTATAAGTTTTTCGATAAATATCGGTAAATTTAAAAAAATTTTCGAAAAAGACTGTAGAAATGGAAATCATTTTAGAACCATCTCAACGTCGAAGCCCTCCTCATACTTCCTCAGCTTCCTCTCGAAGAACTCGACGAAGAGCTTATAGCGCTTCGAACGGTGTTTTGGACTCCCCCTTATGCTGTGCCCGTGTGCACCGCGCTTGAAGACGGCTATGTAGGCCTCCTTGCCCATGTCCCTGAGCACGTTGTAGAACATTAGGCTCTGGTCGAGGGGACAGCGGTAGTCCTGGAGGCTGTGAATCAACAAGAGTGGAGCCTTAACGTTCTTCGCGTAGAATAGTGGGCTTAATTTGCGGTAGTTATCGTTTTCGAACGGGTTGGGGCCTATCACTTCCACGTCGTACCAGAGGCCTATGTCCGAGAAGGCGTAGCTCGTCAGCCAGTAGCTTATGCCGTTTTCACTTATTCCCGCCTTGAAAAGGTCGCTCTGCGTTAGAGCCCAGTTCGTCATGAAACCGCCGTAGCTTATGCCTGTTATTCCAACGCGCTCCTTATCCGCTTGCGGCTCGAGCTTAAAGAACTCCTCGATGCCGTTGAGAATATCCTCAAAGTCCTCCAGACCTGTCCTTTCGAGGACTCTAAGCGCGAAGTCTTCGCTATAGCCGTCGCTACCGCGCGGATTGACAAAAACCACGTAGTAGCCTTTATTCGCCATCAGCTGCATCTCGTAGACGAAGCGGTTGCCGTACATTCCCTTTGGCCCGCCGTGGACGAAAACGATGACGGGAGCTTTCTCTCCTTCCTCCAGCTCGGGTTTAAGATACCAGCCGTCTATCTCCAAGTCTTTGCTCTTGAACCTGAAGTGCCTCGGCTCAAAGGTCTTAAGCCTAGTGAATATCGGCCCGTTGTAGTCAGTAAGCTGTTTGAGCTCACCGTCGTAGAGGTAGAGCTCGCCTATCCTTGTTGCCGTCATTATGAGGAGCAGTGCCCTTCCGTTGCTAGCATCTAGGCCGTAAATCCAGTGGTCTCCAACGACGACTCTCTCGGCACTACCATCCCAGAGCCAGAGGTGAACGCTACCGGCATCGGGGGTCAGGAAGTAAACCTTCCTGTCGGTAAGTTTCGCGCTCCAGACGTTGAGCGGGCCCTCGTAGACCGGCCTGAGCTCGCCGTCGTAGATGTAAAGCCAGTCATGCTCGCTGATAAACTTCTTTTCTTTTTTACCCCTCAGGAGAACGGCCTTCCCGTCGGAATCAATGGCCTCAAAGGAAACGCGCTCGAAGAGCCTCTCTTCCTCCCCGTCCTTCCAAAGGTAGATGTCCCAGAACTTGAAGAGTGCCGGCTTTGAACCCTCGCGGTGCGGGACGTTGATGACTATACCATCACCGTGCCAGAGACCGCTGGAAAAGCGGGGCTTCTCGAACTCCTCGATGATTTCCTCGCTCTCCGTGTCGAGAACCCAGAATGTCGTCTTCTCCCCGTCAAGAAAGCCCATGTTGTCGAACCAGAAGGGAACTTCGCTGTCGAAAACGAAGTCCTCATCATCGTGCCTCTTGAAGCCGACTACAAGGAGCCTTCTCGAATCGGCGTTCCACTGGATTGAGCGGATGTTTTTAGCTGAGAGAACCCTCTTGGAGCTCATCGTTTCAAGCTCGGCAACCCAGACCTCGGTTTCCTTCTTCTCCTCATTGGGCCTCGTGAAGGCGAGCTTCTTTCCATCCGGGGATAGCCTTGGCATGGAAGCGTTCTCGATGAAGCGCCTTGAGCCCGTTTCAAGGTTCTCAACGACAACAGTGCTCTCGTATTTGTCCTCCTTCATGTTCACCTTCGTCAGAGTGTAGGCTATCTTCTCCCCTTCAATCCTCGGGTCGTTCAGGTAGGCAAAATGAGAAAAGGTCTTCTCGTCCCATTCGATACTTTTCATAACGTTATCACCAAACTATGAGAAACACTCCAGTATATAAACCTAACTTCAACGAACTCTAAAGGACATCGGGAACCTTTAAAAGGTAACCCAGAATAAACCAAAACAGGTGTCCAGAATGAGAGAAACCACGGCCATTGCAGTAATCCTTGCACTCGGCATAGCAGTGTCCCTGATTTTGAGAGATTACGTTGGAATAACCATAGCCGCGTTGGGAATACCCACTTACCTAGCCTACACAGCGAGAGAACAGAACATTCTAGCCAAATCAAGGCTCTACGACAGGGACCTGTTTCTCATGATTGGAATCTCGGTGGTAGTAATACTAGTCTTCAACTACTTCCTCGACCCGAGGGTCGGGCTGATAACTCTCGCCATCGTCGTTCCACTCTTGGCCCTCTACGCGGACAGGCTAAAGGCTGGAAAGAAGGCCCAGAAGGCGTGAAAGGTTTCCACTCCTTTTATACTCCCTGAGGGCTTCCTTCATTTCCTCCCTGAAGCCTTCATCGAGACCGAACTTCCGGTAGAGCCTCTCAGATATGGCGTTTCTACCGACGAAGAGCATGGAAAACGCCGACGTTAGGTTGTTGGGCTTCCTCCAGCCGGCCTTTTCAAAGTCAATGATGTAAACCCCATCGCCAACTATTATGTGCTTCCCTCCCTGCATTTGACCGTGGTCGAGGCCGAGCCTGTCTAGCAGGGCAGTCTTTTCGGCTATCTGAAAGAGGTGGCCCTTCTCTACGTTTGCATACAGCACAGATTCACCTTCCGCAAATTCCCTGACGAGGTAGGGAAGTCCCTCGAAGGTTCCCGTGAAGAGCAGAGGGGGCGTAATGCCAAAGGGTTCTATGGCATTCAGTATTTTAGCTTCCCTCCCAAGGTTGCTCCTCGGAGAGTCCGGCCTCTGGAGCTTCACTATGGTCTTTTTTCCCCCGAGTTCGCCAAGGAAGACTAGACTCGTAGTGCCCTTGGAGTACGGCCTAACCCCCTCGAATCCGAGTTCTTTAAGGTGGTTCAAAAAGCGTTCTAGCCGTTTACGACCCATGATGCTCTCGAACGTCATACTCGATAAGCTTAAATAGGCCGCGGGTTAAATACTTTTGGTGATAGCCCATGGTGACGGCTTTTATTTTGATGGTTACGGCCGCGGGAAAGGAAAGGGAAGTTATGGAGAAGCTTCTTGCCATGCCTGAGGTTAAGGAGGCCTACGTCGTTTATGGAGAGTATGACCTCGTTGTAAAGGTTGAGACCGACACGCTCAAAGACCTTGACCAGTTCATAACTGAAAAGATAAGGCGCATGCCCGAGATTCAGATGACATCGACGATGATAGCAATCTGACCTTTTCTATTCTTCCTGAATAAAGAAAAAGGATTACTTGTTCATCATGAGCCTTATTCTCTCGGCGGAATCCTTGGCCTTGTCAGAGATGTTGCTTAGTGTTCTCGCCACGTTCAGGATGTAAACGCCCGTGCTCCAGTCGAACCTATCAGCGTTTTCGAAGACGAGTCTCATAAGCTCCGTGTCCAGCTCGTCTATCGCCTTCTCAACGTCCTCTATTGCATGGATAATCCCATACTCCCTCTCGATTTCCTTCTCTGCAAACCCGCTCTCTATAACCCTGTCCATCTGGACTATAGCCTCGTGAATGAGCTTCGCCGCCTTTATGCTCTCGGTTCCCATCCTCAGGATAACGCCCTTGACTTCCTCGGGAATGCCGTCAGGCTTTCCGACTAGGAGCCATTTGGCCGTGTCCTCAGCCGAGTCAGCCACCTTGTCCTGCATGTGGAGGTATATGAGGACGTCTTCCCTCGCAACGGCCATCATGAGCCTCGAACTGAGTGAATCGCGTATCTCCTCCTTTATCCTGTCGGCAACATCTTCTAGCCTGTCCACCTCGACCGCCAGGTCTCTCATTTCATCGTAGTTGCCGTTGTACCATGCGTTGAGAGCCTTTTCCAGCGTCTCAACGGTCTCCAGAACCACCTCCGAGTGCTTTATCAGGGGCTTAAAGGGGCTCTTCGCGAAGAGCTTCGTCCAGACCTGCATATTATCACCCCACCAGCAGGAGAACCTTGAATATCACGGCACTTATCAGAGCGGCCACGGGAACCGTAACGAACCACGAAATAACTATGTCCTTCAAGATTGAAGTGTTTATCGCCTTAACTCCCCTTGCGAGGCCAACTCCAACTACGGCCCCGACGACGGTGTGCGTTGTGGAAATCGGCATTCCCAGCCAGCTGGCAACGAGTATGACCGTGGCGGCCGAGAAGTCTATAGAAAAACCCCTCGTGTTTGTGAGCTCCGTTATTCTCTTCCCCACGGTCGCCATAACCTTGTAACCATACATGAAAATTCCGATGGCTATGCCAAGGCCACCGAGAGCCAGTATCCACTTTGGGACTGGAACTTTCATGCCACTCAACCCAACCGTCAGAACCGCATAGGCGGCCGCTATGGGCCCAACGGCATTGGCAACATCGTTGGAACCGTGGGCGAGGGCAACGTAGCCGGAGGTAACGACCTGAACTTTCCTGAATATGCTCTCAACTCCAATGTAGGGGTCACTCGACTTGAATTTAACCCTTATGAGAGCGTATGTAAGTAGGAACACAACGAACCCGGTCGGGATGCCGTAGAAGATGACGCCCCTAGCTAAATCCGAGCCGTGCAGAACCTTGATGTAAAACATCGTCCCGATAACTACAAAAGCCAGACCGGTCCAGAAGGGCGCCCAGTGTCTGGCGCTTCTTAGAGGGTCATCCCTTGCAAGAATCGTCCCCCTTATCGCCTTGAACACGAAGAAAGCTACGATTGCTCCAAATATCGGAGATAGAATCCAGCTGAGAACCACCTGACCAAGCTTCCACCAGTCCACTATACCAGTCCCTGCGTAAACGAGACCATAACCTACTATCCCCCCAATTATGGAGTGGGTCGTAGAAACCGGCAGTCCGTTGTAGGTCGCAAATATTAACCAAATGCTAGCCGCCAAAAGAGCAGAGAGTGAGCCATAGACTATAACCATCGGGTCATGAATCATGCTCACACTGAGTATCCCCTTCCTTATGGTATCGGCGACGCTTTTCCCGAAGAAATAGGCACCGAGGAAATTCATTGTCCCCGCTATAACCGCCGCCTGTTTTGGTGTTATTGCCCTAGCTCCGACAGCCGTTCCCATGGAGTTTGCCACATCGTTGGCACCGATGTTCCAGGCCATCCAAAAACCGACGATTATCGTGAACACCAGCCACGGGTTCATCCCAACCACCGAGACCCTATGAAGGGTAGCAAAATAAATATTTTGTCGCAATAGAATATATCTAACTAACAATCTCTATATAGACACAAATAGAATAAAGAGAAAAGCTCAGGAAGAGACTTTAACTACCTTTATGTTAATCCTGCCATTGGGCCCCATAGTAAGGACAACGTAGTGGTGGAAGCCGCCCTCGTTTGGTGGGGCGTATAGAGGAGCCCCCCCACCTCCAGTGATGATGAAGTGAACCCCGTCGTAGGTTCCGTTCCAGTAGATGTGGATGTGGCTGAAGATTCCGAAGGCGTTGTATTCCTTCATTAGCTTGAGAAGTTTTTGGGCACTGGACTCGCTCATGGCGTGGTCGTCTCCTCCGGGCCTCGGGTCATAGGGGGGAGCGTGCATAACTATGACGGGCCTCTCACCGCGCTTTTTGGCCAGCTCAAGTTGCTCCTTAAGCCACGCAAACTGCTCATCGGTGAGGCTGTAGTCGTTGCTTATGTCGTTGGCAAAGATGTAGCGGTAGTTTCCGAGGCTGAAGGCGTAGTCGGTTGGTCCAAAGTAGTAGTGGAAGATACTAACACCCTCACCCTGGTACTCGTGGTTTCCAACGGCTATGAAAATCGGCTTGTTCCAGTGCCAGACCTCCATGAGGTTGGCCCACTGGTAGATTGTGCCCGAGTAGACGAGGTCACCGCCGTCTATGACGAAGGCGCCCTTTTCCCCGTTTATATCCTTCATTATCTGGAGGAACACAGCCGGCGGTTTATCACCGCTCGCGGGCCTATGGTCACCGAAAGCGAGAACGGTGTAGTTGCTCACGTTCTTCGCCACTACCGAGAAGCTTGCCTTATCGGTGGTGAACTCAACGGTTGTGTTGTCGAGAACCTTGGCGTTCTCCGGGAGAACCATCAGCTCTGGATTTATGTTATCCAGAACGTACGTTATCGGGATGTTTTTTGAGTCCTTGACATAAACGGTCACGTTGAAGCCAAGGGCCCTTATGTAGACAGTAGTACCGTTAACAAGCCTTATGAAGCCCCCGCTGACGGTGATGTTCTCGCCTTTAACAACGCGCCAGTAGTAGTTGAAGGGCTCGTCGTAGAGGAGCTGGTAGAGCTCGTAGTGCTCGTCCTCATCAGGAATACCGTTGAAGTTGACGTCGCCTATTTCCTTCAGAACGATTCCCTCAAAAGAACCCGAGCGGACGATGGAATTCGGGTCAACGCTGAGCTTTCCGTCCTTGAGTTCCCTGAGAAAGTCCAGGGAAGCTCCAACGCCGGCCTTACTGGTTCCGCTTACGACCATGACAGGGCCCCTGTCCGAGTCCATTATCGCTGTTACCCCCAGCCACGGACCGGGAAGGTGGGTTCCATACTTGTAGGCTATGTAACCAAAGGGTTCGAGTTTCTGAACCTGGACAGGTTTCCCGAAGAGTATCCTTGACTTAACCTCGTCCCCTGGAGAGAGGACAACTATACCGCTTCCCTTAAACTCGGAGAAAGGCTTAACCTTTGCCCCCGGAAAGTAGTGCTTGACCATACTCTCATAGCCATCGCTGACGTAGAAGGTCTCGTTAAAGAGCTTCCACCAGCTCCCAATGACCTTTCCCGGGGGGTAACTCGAGAAGTTAATCCCAGTTGTTGTGGTAGTAGATGTCTTGCCGTTTGATGTGCTCGATGTCTGGGTTGAGCCTATGCACCCACCGGCCAGGACAACGAGTACCAGAACGATTCCAAGCAGACGCTTCATACAACCACCCCTTGAAACTCTATGTTCACCTTAAAAGTGTGAAGGTTTAAATACAAAACTCATCAAGGACTAACGGTGGTAATATGTTCGTGGGACATTACAAAGATGCTCCGGAGAAGGACACCGGGTTTGAGGGGGTAACCATTAGGTGGCTCGTTTCTCCAAAGCTTGGGGCCAAGAACTTCGCCATGCGCTATTTTGTCATGAAGAAAGGGGCCGAGATTCCGATTCACCAGCACGACTGGGAGCACGAGATTTTCATCGTCAAGGGCGAGGGAATAATAACCAACGGGAAGGAGGAGCACCACGTTAAAGCCGGGAACTTCCTCTACGTCCCGCCAAACGAGCCCCACGGATATAAAGCTTTGAGCGACACCTTCGAGTTTCTCTGCATAATCCCGGCCAAGAAGGAGGCGATTCCAGAGGAGGAGTGGGCCTAACGCCTGTAATACCTTTTCAGCTTCTTCCTTTTGACGGCAAGAAGGGAGGGCTTGGCCCACTTGGGCTTGGGCGGTTCCTCTTCAAGCAAAATAAGGGCTATCTCGTAGGCTATCGTCCCTATTATGAATAGAAATACCAGGAGAAGTATCAGGGGAGTGTAGTACCAGACCACGCCGACCTTTGGAATGACTAGGATTACCTTACCTATAACCTGCTCCGGGTAGACGCGCCAAGGGTCCGTGTACTTCCTGTTGTCGCCTTTGGTGACGAAGTAGTAGCGTCCGTTCCAATCGGTTTTTATGGCCACAATCCTGTGGGTTATGCGGTAAGTGGAGTTCCCAATGTGAATTTCATAAAGTATAACATCACCGACATGGAGTTCTGACAGAGAAACGGGTTTTGTTACAACCAAGTCGCCGGGATTTATGTGGGGCTTCATCGAGTCCGTCAGAATAACAACGTACTGGAAGCCAAAGACGAAGTGAAGGAGTAAGATAACAAGTATCCACGCAGAAATAATGTATGATAACAGGGAGTATAGGTCAAATTGGCGCTTTTGCATAATACCCCTCCCGCAAGGGTAAACGACCTTCCACCAAACAAAAAGGTTGTGCCTCGAAAAGTAAGTCAAAAAAGAAATAAACCGCTATAGGCTATTATGAAACTGACACCTGCTTTCCATTTATCACGACTGTTACTTTCTCTATGTAGTTCTGGGTTAAGTCTATTGCTTCTCCACTTGGGGCACTAACTGTCACACTAGTATCTGTGCTAGATATAGAAGCATTCCAAGTATACACAGTGCCATTGTCAAGTGCGATGTAGAGGGTCAACGTTCCGTTTACTCCAGGTCCATTATCGAGAGAAACATTGGCACCCGTAATGACCCACGGCTGTGCGCTATCAAAAATCCAGTTAACAGCGGCTTTGGTCGTGTCAACGGCAACAGTATTGTTGGCACCGCCGCCTATTTTCTGAACACTGACACTGATACGTGGCACTGCCAACGCAGTTCCTATTATCGTCAAAACAAGTGCAAAGGCCAGTGGAATCAGCTTTCGTTTAGCGTTCCTCCTCATTCAAGCCACCTCCATTTGACTCCCGTTTCCACTGGAAAAGTAGGTATAAATAGTTTTCTAAAATGAACCACAATGGTTCGATTTCTGTATTAAATTGAAAACAATTAAAACCAAAAGTTCTTGGAGAATCCCCAAAACTAAAAGACCCAAACTCAGTCTCAGACAACAACTCCCCTGAGATACGTGGAGCCGGCCCAAGTAACTCTGGCCCTTGTGATTTCGCCGGATTTTCCAGAGTCTAGGATTATCTCCTTGTAGTTGAACGTCCTTCCCTCGATTCCACCCTTCTTTCCAGGGCCGTGGACGAGAACTTCGACCGTTTCCCCAACATAGGCTTTGTTAATCTCGTAGGCTATCTGAAGGCGAAGCCTGTGGAGAAGCCTTGAGCGCTCCTTTACAAGCCAGCCCGGCAACTGTTTCCATTTAGCGGCTATGGTTCCGGGCCTCGCCGAGTAGCGGGAGACGTTAACCTTGTCCGGCCTTATTCTCTTCACCAGCTCGACGGTGTTTTGGAACGCTTCGTCGCTCTCCCCTGGAAAGCCAACTATGATGTCCGTATTTAGGTTCAACCCCGGAATTTTTCGCCGGAAGACCCTCACTATCTCCTCGAACTCTTCAACCGTGTAGTTCCTGCCCATTCTCCTGAGGATTCCATCGTCCCCGCTCTGGACCGGCAGGTGAAGGAAACGGTAGACCTTCTCATCCCGGTAGGCTTCAACCAACTCATCGAGGATTTTTATAGCGTGATTGGGATTCATCATGCCTACTCTAACCCGGAAGTCGCCCTCAATGGCCGTTATCTCGTCGAGAAGTTTTGCCAAATTCGTCCCGATGTCGAAGCCGTAGCAACCGGTGTCCTCGCTTGAGAGAATAATCTCCCTATAGCCCCTCTCAAGCGCTTCCTTCACCCACTTAACGACGAGTTCCGGCTTGTAGCTCTTCAAAACGCCCCTTGCGAAGCGCGTCGCGCAGTATGTGCACGCATTCAGACAGCCCTCGCCTATCGGAACCACGAAGGAAACGCCCGGCTTCCACAGCCTGGGAAGTTCAAGCTTGTCAATGTTCCTCTCGCGCCAGCCCTCGACGCTTATAAGCTTCCCCCCATGCTCCGCAACGCTTATCGCTTCGGCAATTTTGTCTATGCTCTTAACCCCAAGGATTCCGGAGACGCGGGGGTCTATGGCTTTAGGATTGACGTGGACGAGACAGCCCGTTGCTATGACCCTCTTCCCTAAATCTATGAGCTCTCTTATTCGCCTCGCCATCTTGAGTTCCGTCGGGTCCTTGACGGCGCAGGTGTTCACAACGACGTAGTCCGCTTTCTCCGGGCTCTCGGCCAACTCATAGCCAGCTCTAAGTAGAATGGCTTCCATAATCTCGCCATCGGCTTTGTTCCTTGAACAGCCATAACTCTCGACGTAAACCCTGACCATCGGAGCGGGCTGATAGGAGGGGTTTAAAAATGGTGCGGTTCAAAAATGGCCACAAGATATGAAAAGAAGAAGGGAATCACTCGATGACTGAAGCGAAAGCGAACTTCCTCTTGACGGAGTTAATTACAATCTCAACCTCGTCCCCAACTTGGGTGTTCGGGACAAAGATAACGAAGCCCTGAATCTTGGCGATTCCATCGCCACCCTTGCCAAGGCTCTCAATCTTAACGGTGTAGCGCTCTCCAACCTTAACCGGGGCTTCGTTTCCATAGTTCCTTCCGTATCCACCATATCTATCTCCGTACATACACAACACAACCTACAGACTTCTGGAACTCTCTCACCCTGAGAAGAGTCCCACTGACCGGTCGGGTCAAGAGTATATAAAGCTTTGGGTGCGTCTGTTTGCCGTTCTTGAAAAGGAAAACAAAAGTGTTTTTTGAAATAAAGCGATGTACAGGCGTCCTTGGAGAAATTTCCGGTTCCAAACCTTCGGTTCAGGAAATCCTTTTATCAAAAGCCGACTATCGACTAATGGGTGAGACGAAATTCAAGTTTTGGGGGTGATACATTGGGCGAGGTCAAGCTTGACAGGGTCTGTCGAGTCGCCGGCGAGGCGAAGCTGATACTCTATGAAGAAGACGGGACTGTTCAGAACGCTCTCTTCATCGCGACCGCACCTGTCAGAGGGTTCGAGAAGATAGTGGTAGGAAAGAACCCGCTCTTCGCGATCGAGGCGGTCATGAGAATATGCGGTCTCTGCCACGCGTCCCACGGCATAGCGGCTGTGGAAGCGGTCGAGCACGCAATAGGAATAGCCCCTCCGAGGAACGGGCTCCTCATGAGGGAAGCCCTCGGACTGATAAACAGAACTCAAAGTCACGCCCTCCAGTTCCTCATGATGGCAGGGGACCTAATAAAGAAGGAGAAGCGGAACGAGGTGCTCTTCAAGCTCATGACCTTCCACGCCAAGGTAAGCGACTACCTGATTAAGCTCGGTGGGGCGGCAACTCACCCACCGAACCTGACGATAGGTGGCATGCTCCGCGTCCCGAAGTGGAGCGTCTTCAACAACCTAAAGGCGAGGTTCCCTGACCTTGCGAAGAGCTGGGAAAAGGTGAAAGAGGTTCTCCTCGATGAAGACGTCCAGACCGAGATAGCGGAGGAGCTGAGGGAAACGAAGAGGGAAGTGCCTTACCTCGCGAGCAGTTTCTTCTACGGAGACCGCTACAACATAAGGGTCGATGCCATAGAGACGATGCCCTACTACGAGTTCAGGAAGGAGGAACCCGCGAGGGAGTCAACGACGCTAATAGCTTTCTACGGCGGAAAGAAAGTTGAAACAGGCCCGAGAGCGAGGATGAAGACCTACCGTGAGTTCAGGGACGCTTCCCTTTACGGAATACATCTCGCAAGGGTTATGGACGTTGAGCTCGCAATCCTACGCCTGGGGGAGATTCTTGACGGGATTGACATGAACGAGGCCTTCAGGGCCAAGAACATAACCTTTGGCCCGGGCAAGGGAGTAGGGGTTTACGAGGCGCCGAGAGGGACGCTGATACACTACATCGAGCTCGGTGAAGAAGGGCGCGTGGTTAGCTCGAAGATAGTCGTTCCAACGATGTTCAACATCCCGATTATGGAGGAAATGGCGAAGGGATTGAGCGTGAAAACCGCTGAGGCGGTTATGAGGCTCTACGACCCGTGTATCCCCTGCACAACCCATGTAGTGAGGATGAGGTGATAGTTATGGGGAAGCTGAAGGTCCTTCACGTTGACATAGGCGGTTGTGAGGGCTGTAACGTGAGCATCATAAGGGCCTACCCCAAGCTCATGGATAGCATAGAGCTCGACATATCTTACCTCCGCAACGGGGGATGTAAGTACGACGAGTATGATATTGCCCTCATAACAGGCGGAGCCTGCATAAACGAGCCACGGGTCCTTAAAGAGCTGAAGGAGATACGGGAAAAGGCCAAGGTCGTCGTTGCCTTCGGCTCATGCTCAGCTCTGGGCGGAATACTGCGCTTCTGCCGGGGAGGTCAAGCACCAAGGCCGGACCACAGGAACTTCCAGCCGATAAACAGCGTGATAGGGGTGGACTACTCGATACCTGGCTGTCCGCCAACGCCTCAGATGCTCCAGTCTTTTTTCAAGTACTTTATAGCAGGAAACGAGACGAGGCTGAGGCTCTTCAAGGTTACCGCGGGAGTGAAGAAGCTGAGCGGGTTCGACCTCATTGATGACGTCGTTCTAACGGGCCTCTGCATAGGCTGTGGGGCCTGTGAGCTCTCCTGCCCGACGGGTGCAATCAAGCTCATAGACAAGAGACCAACCCTAGCCCAAGAGAGGTGCATACGCTGTGGAACCTGCTACATCCGCTGTCCGCGCGCGAGCCAGATTATCTGCTTGGGAGGTGTTAAGACATGATGTCCGTTGGGGAAACCCTTCTCGGCCAGATTAGAGCCGTTTACCTCGGCAGGACCACCGACGAGGAAATACTGAAAAGGAAAGTCGCAAGCGGTGGCGCTGTTACTGCGATGCTCACCTATGCCCTCGAAAAGAACCTTATAGACGGCGTCGTTACGGCCAAAAGAACGAAGGGACTTGAGGGTGAAGCAGTAGTTGCCAGGACAAAGGAGGAGCTCCTGGAAACCGCCGGAAACCGCTGGAGCATAGTCCCCTTCGCGGCAAGGATTAAGGCAAAGATAGAGGAGGAAAACTTGGAGCGAGTCGCAGTGGTTTGTCTTCCCTGCCAGGCGCAGTTCTTCGGCCAGATGAGGGACTTCCCGATACTAGAGACGGACTTCGGGAACAGGATTCGCTACATCGTGAGCCTCTTCTGCATGGGCACCTTCGCCTTCGAGGCCTTCCTTAACTATCTGCGCGTCAGGTACGGTGTCAGAGCCGAGGAGATAGTGGACATAAAGCTCTCAAAGGACTTCCTCGAAATTCACCGGGAAAACAGTGTGCTCGCAATACCCCTCAAAGAGGCCTTCTCCTATCTCCAGACGGGCTGTCTGGTCTGCTCCGACTACACCGGCGTCTGGAGCGACGTTTCAGCCGGCTTCGTCGAGAACGAACCGGGATGGACTGTGCTGATAACAAGAAATCAGCGCGGGGAGGAGCTCCTCAGGAGGGCCGAAAAGGAGGGCTACCTTGAGCTTCGCGACGGGTCTCACGTTCTCGGCGAGGTTCTCAAGAGAGCGAGGGAGAAGCTCGCAAGGGCCCAGAGAAACATGGCCCAGCTCCTGTGAGCCCTTATTTTTTAACAGCCTTGTTAAGCACTTTTGTTTTCCATCCAGAGAAGAGAATACAAAAAGCCTTTTGCGGGCTTTTTCATCGAAAGAAGGCCATATAACACCTTTTGTTTGGAACCGGGAATTTGAAAAAGCGTTTTAAATTCTTCGGTGAACTTCGAAATGAGGGAACAAAAATGTGCATGCGAACATACCTGTTCATGGAGGTGGTAACTTGAGGGTTCCCGTCGTTTGTCCCTACTGCGGAGTTGGGTGCAGGCTCTACATCGAAAAAACTCCCGAAGGTTACAGGCTGGATTATGCTGACGACATACTAGGTATTCCGAACGAGAAGGGAAGCCTCTGCCCAAAGGGCAACGCGGTTCTCGATTTGTTCTCAAAGGACAGACTGAAAAAACCTCTTAAGGCGAAGGAAGAGGGAAAGTTCGTCGAGATAAGCTGGGGCAATGCTATTAAAGAGGTCGCCATTAGGCTGAGAGAGATAGCCAAAGATGACCCCAACCAGCTCATGTTCTTCGGCTCGGCCAAAACCTACAACGAGCCCAATTATCTGATTCAAAAGCTGGCCAGAATGCTCGGAACTAACAACATCGACCACTGCGCGAGGCTCTGCCACTCCTCGACGGTTGCAGGCCTGAAGGCCGTCTTCGGTGCCGGCGCCATGACCAACACCTACCGCGACATCGAGATGGCAGACGTGATAGTAATTTGGGGCCACAACTATGCTGAAACTCACCCGGTCGGCTTCCGCTACGTCCTCAAGGCCAAGGAGCGGGGAGCAAAAGTTATCGTCGTTGACCCGCGCTATACAAGAACCGCCTGGTTCTCAGACATATTCCTCCAGCTTCATCCCGGGACGGACATAGCCCTCGCCAACGGCATGATGCACGTTATAATTAAGCACGGCCTCTACGACAAGGATTTCGTTGAAAAAAGAACCGTCGGGTTCTCAGAGCTGAAGAAGACCGTTGAGAAGTACTCCCCTGAGAGGGTGGAGGAGATAACCGGCGTTCCGGCGGAGCTGATAGAGGAAGCCGCCGTAACGTTTGCCAGGGCAGAAAACGCCGTAATCACGTGGGCTATGGGCCTAACCCAGTCGGTTCACGGTTACGACAACGTCAGGGCCATTGCAACGCTCATAGCTATAACCGGACACATAGGAAGGCCCGGAAACGGTGCATCACCGATGCGTGGCCAGAACAATGTTCAGGGTGCCTGTGACCTAGGAGTTCTGCCGAACGTCTTTCCCGGTTATCAGGCGGTAACAGACCCAGATAAGAGGAAAGCCTTCGAAAAATTCTGGAGGGTTCCGCTCAGCGGTGAAGTGGGCCTTACAACGGTCGAGGCGACCCACGAAGCGCTGAGGGGCAGAGTGAGGGCCTATTACATAATGGGTGAAAATCCCGTCATAAGCGAGGCCAACTCAAGAAACGTCCTCAGGGCCCTTAGAAAGCTCGAATTTCTCGTTGTTCAGGACATTTTCCCCACCGAGACAACGAGATTAGCGGACATCGTTCTGCCCGCAACTTCAATGCTCGAAAACGAAGGTTCCCTCACCAACACGGAGAGGCGCGTGCAGTGGAGTTTCAAGGCCATAGAACCGCCGGGGGAAGCGAGACCAGACTGGTGGATAGTGAGCGAGATAGGAAAAGCGGCCGGCTTTACCAGAAGCGGTACGGGGGGCTTCAACTACAACTCTCCGGAGGAAATCCTGAGGGAGATAAACGCAATCGTTCCCCAGTACCGGGGAATAACACCCGAGAGGCTCAAGAGAAACCTCGCCGGAATCCACTGGCCGTGTCCGAGCGAAGACCACCCAGGAACGAGGGTTCTCTACGCGGGGGGGTTCTTAACACCCGACGGGAAGGCCCACCTGGCCTCCGTTGACCACAGACCGCCTGCAGAAACGCCCGACGAGGAATACCCACTGACTCTAACGACGGTGCGCTACGTCGGACACTTCCACACGCTGACCATGACTGGGAGGAGCGAGCTCCTGAGGAAGCGCTGGAGGGAGCCTTTCCTCGAGGTTCA
>NZ_WAKV01000016.1 GCF_015523185.1 Thermococcus sp. | reverse complement strand
AGTTTGAAGAGAAGTTCCTTGAACGCATCGCCGAGGAGTGCAAGCTTCCGGCCGTTAGCGAAGAACTCCTTGAAAAGCTCCTCGTTAAGGTAGAGAACATTGAGAGCGAGGTTGATGCGGTGAAGATAGGCATGGAGCAGGAGAAGCTAACCTGGGAGTTCTACGAGAAGGCTTCTCAGGAGGCGGAGCACGAGGGCGTGAAAAGAATCTTCGAGGAGCTAGCGAAAGTGGAGAAGGCCCACTATGAGCTACTCAAGGCCCAGTACGATGCCGTGATGAAGACAGGCATCTGGATGGACTACCAAGATTTTAGCCTTGAGGTTGATTGACTTATTCGAGAAAAACATTGATGAACTTCACTTTTCTTCCGGTCTTTCTCTCTATGGTTTCTATTATCCCCACGTCGTTGATGTCAATTATCTTCTCACTCTCGATTATGTTAATGTGGGGTCTTGTGTTCACTTCTATTCTCGTCTCTCCGTCAAGGAAGAACAGCTCCACCAGTCCTAACTCTTTCAGCGTGATGACGTTAGAGTATAGAGTTGAAAAGCTAACCGTTGGGAACTCTTTCCTTAGCTTTTCGTGGACCTCTCCAAGGGAAGGGTGTGTTTTTCCAATTTCCTCAAGGATTTGGAGAAGTTTAAGTCTTTGGGGAGTTATTTTATAGCCTTTTTTCCGTAGAGTTTCAATAGCTTTTTCCTTCCACATGAACAAAGCTTTAAAAGAGTTATTTATAAGCCTTCCTAAACAAAAGTAACTTCTAAATAGGAAAACTTATTAAGTAGAAGTTACAACAAATAAATGGTGAAACCTATGTCGGAACACAACAGACGGCTCGTTGAGAGGGCCGAAATAAACGTTGAGAAGCTTTTGGAAATGCTGCTGAAGGCGGCCGCGGCAGAGTTCACGACATATTACTACTACACCGTTCTGAGGAACCACGCCGCCGGTCTGGAAGGTGAGGCGATAAAAGAAATCATCGAGGATGCCCGCCTCGAGGACAGGAATCATTTCGAGGCTCTTGTGCCGAGGATTTATGAACTCGGGGGAGAGCTTCCTAGGGACATTCGTGATTTTGCAGAAATGGCGTGGTGTAGCGACGCTTACCTGCCCGAGAACTCCACAGTAGAAGAAATTCTAAAGGTTCTTCTCCAAGCGGAGCGCTGTGCCGTGGGAGTCTATACTGAGATATGTAACTACACCTTCGGAAGAGACCCCAGAACTTACGATTTAGCTCTTGCGATACTCCACGAGGAGATAGAGCATGAGGCCTGGTTCGAGGAACTTTTTACTGGAAAACCAAGCGGACACTTCAGGCGTGGAAAGCCCGGTGAAAGCCCCTATGTTTCAAAGTTCCTGAGGTAGGGTTATTAAGGGTAAGATTGAACTATAACGGGTGATACCATGCTTGCCAAATACCCGTTTGAACTCCCAAAGGAGAGGCCTTTAACCAAGACCGAGATAGCCCAGGCCCTCCGCTGGGCGATTGAGGCGGAGCTTGATGCTATAAATATCTACGAGCAGCTTGCTGCTGGCATTGAGGACGAGAGGATAAGACATATCTTTCTCGATGTGGCCAACGAGGAGAAGGAGCACTTTGGCGAGTTCCTCGCGGCGCTCTTCGAGGTGGACGAAGAACTCGCGAAGTACATGAAGGAAGGCTTTGAGGAAGTTGAAGAAGAAACCGGAATAAAGGTCAACCTTTGACCTTCTCTCTTTGTATTATGGAAAGGTATATGTAATTACGGTGATGTCCATGTCTGAACCTCTTGTTAAACACGCCTATGAAACCGAGAAGAAGGCCGCCTCCAGCTACACAGACGGTTTGAAACTCATAAGGGGGCAGGGATTGAGGTACACAACGGTCGAGAAGATAGTTGGGAGGATAGCCGTTGATACCGTGATACACAAGCACCTCATGGAGGCCATCCTGGATGCTCAGAAGGAGCTTGAGAAACTCGCCGGTGAGGGGCCTCTCTCGGAGGTTAAAGACGTCGAGCTTTCTCCCGAGCAGAAGGCACTCGTTAAGCGCTTCGCCGAGATGCACCTCGAGATAGAGAAGGACATGATAGAGACCTACCAGAAGATGGCCGAGAAGATGACCCACCCGCTCTTCAAAGGCCTCGCCGAGGCGATAGTTGAGAACGAGAAGGAGCACCACAGGCTTTTAGCAGAGCTGATAACAAAGTACAAGGAGTAACCCCTTTCTTTTTTATCCTCGGATGAAAAGAGGAAAAACGACCCTCACGGTCCAACGTTCATCATCTGGCTGTACATGGCCCAGTCAAGGAGCAACTCGTACTCGGCCTTGAGGTTGTAGTAGTGGCCCCACTCCATGTCGCTGAGGTAACGCATTAATCTCTTTTTCTCATCTGTGTCTACCATGTCCTCAAGCTCAGCGTAGAACTTCGCAGCTATCTCCTCGGCCTTCATGGCCCAGCGAATGAGGTCTATTATGTCCTGAACGCCGTGAAGTTCTCTCGCGACAGGCTTGAGCTCGGGCCCTATGTGCTCCTTGGGAAAGACAACTTCCTTTCCCGGGAACATATTGGCGTAGATTTTCCTCAGAAGCTCCTCATGCTTCTTCTCCTCTCCCGCGAGCCACTCTATCTTGTTCTTAAGCTCCTGAATTTCTATCCTCTCGGCAAGGCTTTCGTAGAACTTCCTCGCACCTATTTCGGCCTTTATCGCCATTCCAAGGAGCTCCTCAAGGGAAAAGTCCTTAATCCTTTCAAGGGGAAGCCCTTCGTCGAGTTCGGGCGGAACCATACCTATCCCTCCGCCAAAAGTAGTCCGAGTTCATTGTATATCCTCACACTATTAAACCCTTCCGCTTTGAGAACTTTAATGACCTCATCTAATATCTTCCTCTGGACGTTTATCGCTATCATTCGACAAAAATGACACTCCGGAGTTGAGCGGGCCATAAGGAGGAAAACCTCAACTCCCCCCTTTTCAACGGTTAATCCGTAGAGAAGGCCTTCTTCCACGATGTTAAGCCCTGTCTCTGGGTCTTCAACGTTTTCCAGAACTTTGACGACCCATTTGACCTCCTCTGGGAGGTCCTCTCTTGGTTCCCTTTTAGGTTGTGTTCTGGGTTTGAGGAAGTCCAGTAGGCCCATTAACCTTACACCTTCCCTTCGCTAAGATCCTCAGGCCTGTAGCCTTTCTTGTTCTCAAACTTTCCGACAACGTTGTTCGCCAGGTCATAGACGTAAACGTTATCGAATTTAACGAGGGCGAAGCGCTCCATTATGTCCCCGATTATTTTGGAGTAAGCTACGGCACTTTCTCCGGTCATGTTGTACTCCGTGTGGCTTTCAAATTTAAGCCATACCTTAAGGGTATCATCACTAACCTCGAGGCCAGCTATAACGCCCGAGTCAAGGATATCGCCACCCGTTACGGGGTCGGTTATCTTCTTCAGCTCCTCGATGACAGCTTTATAAGGCTCAGGCCACTCCCTGCCTGGTATGTAAACCTTCATGTTCCCACCGTATGGGCTTAGCATGGGTCGGTTATAAGCCTTCCTGGACGGAACTGGGAAAACGCAAAAAGAATAGGGGTTGGGGCGGGACAAGTCACTCGAGCTGAACCTCGTTCTCCCAGAGGCCGTGAATGTTGCAGTAGCTCAGCGCGTAGAGCTTGCCCTTCTTCTCGGTTCTGAAGAAGAATACCGCCCTCGGCTCGGTGAGCGGGTCACTGTGGTTGGTGAAGGCCACCCTGCCGACCATTATCGGAAAGCTCTCACCCTCCGGGTGGAAGTAGAGCTCAATCCACGCTATGTGGTGCTCTGGAGTGTTCGGGTGAGGTATCTCCTTTCCAACGCTGACCTCGACCTTGACAAGGTCACCCTCCTTCTCGTACTCTATAACGGGGACGTGCTTCTCCCCCTTCCAGTCTCCACTCTTTATGGTTTCGCTAAGCATCTCGACCACCTCACTCTATTTTTTCAAATTCGCTTTTAGGTGCACCGCAGAGGGGACAAACCCAGTCCTCGGGAAGGTCCTCGAACCTGGTTCCCGGGGGAATTCCGTTATCCGGGTCGCCCTCTTCCTCATCGTATATGTAACCACAGATTAGACATCTCCACTTTGCCACTTCCTTCACCAATTTATTGTTGGTATTTCGGCCTTATAAGGTTTGTGGTTCAAACCTGTGAAATGGAAAAGCGAAGAAATCACTCAAAGGCTACGAACTTGTTTCCTGGAGCTCCACAGACGGGACAGCGCTCTGGAACTTCATCAATCGATGTGTAACCGCAGACAGGACAAATGTAGACCTTTTTGACGTCTATGTCCTCCCCACTTTTTGCTCTTTCCTTGGCCTTTTCATACAGCTCGGCGTGTACCTTTTCAGCCTCAAGGGCGTAGTGTGTCGTCCTGATAGCTTCTCTCTCCCCTTGGAACTCGGCGGAGTTCTTGTAAACGGGGTACATTTCTTCGACTTCAAAGGTCTCACCCGCTATGGCCTCCTCAAGGTTCTCCTCCGTCTTTCCAAGCTTGCCGAGGGCGATAAAATGGTTTTTCGCGTGAACGAACTCAGCGTAAGCGATAGCCCTGAAAAGTTTGGCTATGTTGGAAAAGCCCTCCCTCTCGGCCTGTTCCGCGAAAATGAGGTATTTCATGTGGGCCATGCTCTCGCCGGCGAACGCATCTTCCAAAAACTTTTGAGTCATTTTCCTTTTCACACCCATGCTGATCACCAAACTGTGCAGTTCAGTATAGTTTAGAGCGTGAACGTATATAACGGTTTTCCAAACCAAGGTTTTGAATAGTTACCAGTTAGGGATGAAGAACTTTTTAATGTCTTTTTCGAGCCTTAAGGATTTCTGGAGGTTCCAAAATACAAAGGCACCGGCCGGTTTCTTCCCACTGTAAAAAATACTGGTTCCCTCGTCAAGCTCTTTTCGTCACATGGGTTCCCCAATCAGGACAATGCTCAGGTCAGCGAACTTGAAGACTGCAGAGCTGAAGCTAAAGTCATAGCGATTCCCCACCCATTAAGAGGTCCGCCAATGCCTAGCCTGCTCCACCACTGTCATCGCGGTTCCGAAGATTATATCATCATACCCTTTGCAGTCTCCTATTGTGTAAACTCTCTTCGCGGAGGTCATCTATGAGAATTCCGTGCCTGTCTGAATTCCTCCTCGGGTGTTGTTCCAAGCGGAAACCCTCCTTAGACTCGCGAAGAGCTGAACGGGATGCAAGAAGTTCTATCAGGCTGAAGACAACCACTAAGGCCGTACTTCCGCTTCGAGACGAACTACAAGTACTACAAGCTCTACTCCGGTAAAGTTAGCTTCATAAAGCCTGTGTAAGGAAAACCGGTTCGCTAACTCTCACCTCGACCACGTCTTTGACGAGCCAACGTCAACCGGAAAGCACTACTGCATAAACTCCACCTCGCTGAGGTTCATCCCAAAGGAAGAGCTGAGGAGGTACAGTTACGTTGCTTGCGAGCGACTCTTTGAGTGAGGCTCACCGAAAAGCTCGATGCAGACCCTGCACTTTCTCGGGTCTATCTCTGGGTCAATCTCCGCGTGGAAAGAACAGCCATAACCTCTGCCCAAGAACTCCAGGGAGAGCTTCACAAGCTCGGTGTGTATCTTGTACTCCCCGAGTTTTTAGCTGATTGTCCTATCAGAAAGTTCGGCAATATTTTCATTCTGGAAAAGAGGAAACGTCGATGAGTCTTCCCTTTCTTCTCTTAGGTAACGGGAGACGGCCGACTGGGTTATGTGCAAAGCTCCGCTATCTCCGTCTGCTTCAGCCCCCTCTTCCGGAGGTGTTCAACGAGCCTCTACCGGGGTGATGGATAAACGTAGCGCGAGGTCACTTCAAAGGCGTTCGTCTTTATGGTTCCTCCTATGGTGGGAGGAATATTTAGGACTTCTTAAGAGCCTTAAGCTCCGTCATCATCTCCCTAAAGCGCTCGTCGCCCATTCCAAGGAGCTTTTTAGCACCTTTCAGTGTTATCGTCCTCGCTAAGGTTTTTCTCATTGTAGGGTTCTCCAGCGGGGAGAATCCGTACTTGACGAGGATTTTGAGGGACTCTGGATAGGCCTTGAGCAGTTTGGCCACGTTGGTGTCCTCGCCTATCTCCTCGAGCTTGTCATCGCACTCCTTGACCTCCATGCTGAGTTCCTTAGAGTCTTCGGTCTTGGTCACCCTCAAAACGAAAAATCCCGAAACTTCCTCGACCTTCACTCCATACCCAGCCTCCTCAAGCTTTGGAAGAATGTCCACAAAGGGTTTATCGCCGAGCACCTCAAGCGTTTCTCCAGTTTTGAGCTTTCCGAGGGACTCGATTATCATCAAAGCGGGTTGGGGTGCTTTCAACCCTCGAACGTCGAGCATCATTTCCACATCACCACTCGGTTTTTATGACACGTGGCATATAAACTTTGTTGGGCAGATATGTCCAGCAATGCTTATAAAATGTTGATATGACACTTGTCATAAAGGTGGTTAAAGATGACCGAGTTACTGAACACGCACGAGTACAAGAAAGAGCAACTGAAAAAACTCCTCCTTAGAATCCACGAGGGAGAGAACATTGAGAAGCTCAAGCAGGATTTTAGACAGGTGTTAAGTGGAATCTCACCTCTCGAAATTCCCCTAATCGAGCAGGAGCTTGTGAAGGAGGGAATCTCGGCAAAGGACATAGCCAAGATGTGTGATTTACATGTTGAACTCTTCCGCGAGGCCGTTAAAGGAACCGACGAGCTTGAGGAAAAGGACTTACCTGACGGTCACCCTCTCAAGACCCTCTACCTCGAGAACAAGGAGATAATGAAAGATGCAGAGATGCTCAACCTATATGCGAGGACGTTAGTAACGACAAAAGACGAGCGCATGAGGAAGGAAATTTTGGGAGTTTTAGGGGAGATAGTGAATGACCTAAGAAAGGTCGGCTTCACTCACTACAACCGAGAGGAGATGCTCACCTTCCCCTACATCGAGAGGAGGGGTTTAACAGCAATAGCCACCGTGCTCTGGACGAAGCACGACGAGATAAGGTTCATGATAAAGTATCTGACTAACCTTCTGAGGAAGAAGGACGAGATGCCATGGGAGGAGTTCGTGGAGCGCTTCGAGAACAAGGCTGGAGAGGCCTCTTTTGCGCTCAGCGACATGGTCTTCCGCGAGAACAACATCTACTACCCCACGCTCAAGGCACTCCTCAGCGACGGCGAGTGGAAGGCTATACGAATGCAGGAGGACGAGATAGGTTTCTACAAGGTCAACCCACCGGCATGGAACCCTGGTGAGGACGTTAGGCCACTTCACCCGTGGGAGATTAACCCCGAACTGAGTATCGAGCAGCTCCTTGGCCTTCCAAAGGAGGTTCAGGAGGCACTGAGGGGCCAGCCGCTGGAGTTCGATAAAAGCCAGCTAAAGCGCGATGGTGACATAGACCTCGGAACGGGTTATGTGAGCTTTGAAGAGCTTAGGGCTATCTTTGAGGCTCTGCCGGTGGACGTGACCTTCATTGATAAGGACGACAGGGTTAGGTTCTTCTCGCCTGGCGAGAGGATATTCGACAGAACCATGTCCGTCCTCGGAAGACCCGTCCAGCTCTGCCACCCGCCGAAGAGCGTCCACATCGTTAACAAAATCCTCAGGGCCTTCAAGGAGGGCAGGAAGAAAGAAGCTGTTTTCTGGCTTAAACTCGGGCCAAAGTACGTCTACATCAAATACGTGCCGCTTTTCAACGATAAGGGAGAGTACATAGGGACGCTGGAGATGACGATGGACATCGCGCCCTATAAAAAGATAGAGGGCGAGAAGAGACTGCTGGACTGGAGGGAATGAGATGAGGGGAAGCGAAGAGATATTCAGGAAGAGGGTCGAGCGCTTTCAGGAACTCCTGCGCGAGAACGGTGTTGACGGTGCCGTTATCAGGACGCTTTCGAGCTTCATCTACTTCACCGGAACGAAGTGGCTCCGTCCAAGCCTTCTGATTCCTGCAGAGGGAGAACCAACCGTTTACGTCGTCAAAGGTGAAGCAGAGCTTTTCAAGAAGAAGAGCTGGATAGAGAACGTCGTGGAATACCAGCGCGCCGAGGACCTGATGGCCGGAATCGTGACCTGGATAGCCACGAACGGTTTCACAAGGGTAGGCCACGAGTTCAGCGTCGAGAGGGATGCGTATACATTTTTTCTCAAGCTTTTCCAACGGCTCAACCCGATGGTTGAGGTCGTTGACGTCCTCGACCTAACAATGAGTCTCAGGATGATAAAGGACGACTGGGAGCTTGAGAACATCAGAAATGCTGGAAAGATAGCGCAGAAGGGTATGGCCGTCGCTGAAGAGGTCATAAAGCCCGGAAAGAGCGAGCTTGAGATAGCGGCCGAAGTCATAAGAGAGCTCATGCTCAGAGGGAGCGAGGATCCAAAGGTCTACGTCTCCACCACGCCGAGGGCGCACGCAGAGCCTTTTAGGGACCTTAAAGTTCCAGAAAACGGCGTTGTAACCGTCGTCATTGGAACCGACTGGAACCACTACTACGCGAACACCGCGAGAACCTTTGTGGTAGGTGACCCCGGAGAGCGCGTCAGGAAGGCCATAGGGGTCAAAGAAGAGGCCCTCAGTATTGCCCTTGAGGAAACGAAGGTTGGAGTGGCTCTCAACGCTGTTGAGAAGAGGCTCGCAGACTTTTTCAAGGAGAAGGGCTTTGGTGATGCCTACCTCACTGGCTACACCCACGGCGTTGGTTTGCTTATAGAAGAGCCACCGATGCCCACCATAATCGTGCCGACGAGGGCCGCTAAAGTGCAGGAGAACATGGTGCTCAGCATAATCCACCCGCCGCTGATGATTCCTGAAGGTGCTATAAAGCACGAAGACACCTACATCGTAAAAGAGAATGGGCTTGAGAGGGTTACTTGACCTTCACACCTATGAGAGAGCCTCGAAGAGAGCACTCCAGAGCTTTAACGGAGTAAGCTCAGTCAGCATCAGCAGGCCCAACCCGATGAGAATAAACCCTAGGGCCACCTCCCATTTTGCCTTTTTCCTCCCCTCAAGGCTCAGCCTTCCGGAGAGGAGCTTTCTGTTGACCCATTCTCCCAAATCCTTCGAGGACATCAGCAGGTAGACGGTGAGGCCCATCCCGAGGCCGTAGGTCCCCATGGTTATCGCCCCGCTCTTAACGTCACCGCTGAGGGCCGCCGT
>NZ_WAKV01000015.1 GCF_015523185.1 Thermococcus sp. | reverse complement strand
GGGGAGAAAAACATGGAACTCGTCCTTGCGGATTTCCCCTTTCCCTTCAAAAAGAGGGGAGGAGTTCACCTCCTCAACCCCTTCAGGCTTCTCCACATAGGTTTCTTCGAGCTGAAATACCTCTTTGGCTTTGAGTTCCCGACGATGGTCGATAAGGTAGAATTGCTCAGATTCGTTGCCGAGATGACGTATGAGGGACTCATGGAATCAACGGATGGGGCTAAAATCGTATGGCGCTACTGGAGGAGGGGCAGATGATAATTGGAGTGGTTGGAAAGATAGCCGCCGGAAAAACCACCGTGGCAAAGTTCTTCGAGGAGAAGGGATTCTGCAGGGTTTCCTGCAGTGAACCGCTAATAGACCTCTTGACCCACAACGTCTCGAGCTATTCCTGGATTCCAGAGCTCCCGGAGAAAGCAGAGCCGACGAGGGATAAACTGATAGAGTTCGGAAAGTATCTCAAGGAAAAATACGGCGGGGATATACTCATAAGGCTCGCGGTGGATAAGAAGAGGAACTGTAAGAACATCGTCATTGACGGAGTCCGCTCAAGGGAGGAGATAGAGGCCATCAAACGGCTCGGGGGGAGAGTGATTTACGTTGAAGCAGGGCCGGAGATAAGGTTTGAGAGGCTGATGAAACGAAAGGCGAGCAAGGACAGAACCATTAAGAGCTTCGAGGACTTCAAAGCGATGGACGATGCCGAAGAGAGGCTTTACCACACGAGCAAACTCAAGGAGTTTTCCGATTACGTTATAGTCAACGAGGGAACGCTTGAAGAGCTTAGGGAGAGAGTCGAGGAGATAATAGAGTACATCGCGGGGAAGGTTTAAAGGGTGTTTTACCAATTAAGCTCTGGTGGAAGCATGGAGACCGTGGAGGCCATTTATGAAGATGGCGTTTTGAAACCTCTAAAAAAGCTTAACCTCAGAGAACATTCACGGGTGAGGATAAAGATAATTCCGGAAGATATAGATGACATTCTGGGTTCCCTCCTAATCAAGAAAGTGGAAAACATAGACTATAAGCGTCTGAAGGAGGCTTATTATGAGTCACTCTGAGGCCTTTGTTGACTCATCAGTTTTTGTCGGCCTACACTTAGGGGATCCAAGAGCCAAAGAGCTCGTCAAAAAAGCCATAGCCAGAGGATATACTCTTGTCACAAATCCAGTTGTGTTTTCCGAGACAGTTTACAAGGTTATGTTCACACTCTCCATCCAAGATGGACTTAAAGGAACCTATGACCTCAAGAAACACCTAGGAGAATACACCTTCGTATATGAAAGAGTCAAGTCAGCGTTTGAAGAACTTGGTGAGGCCGGCTTTTTGAAAATTGCCCCTATCACTGAAAACACAATAGAGCTCGCGTCTCAAATTGGGAAAAACTTCAACCTTCTACCAAACGATTCCCTTATTGTTGCAACGTGCAAAGAGCTGGAAATCGGACTAATCCTAACGTTCGACTCGGACTTTAAGAGGGTTCCTTTCTTAAAAATCTTTGAGGGATGAGCCATGAACCTCCTGATAATAGCCCCCTGCCTCCTGAGTCCCTTCTACGTTTACCGGGGAGCGAAGGAGAAGGAATACGAGACAGCTAGAATGTTGAGAAAGCTCCTCGGAGAGCTCGGTGAGGAATGGCGGGTCTTTGCATACCCCTGCCCGGAGTTCGAGCTCGTCGGCTGGCCGAGACCGCCGATGGGAAGGGAGAGTTTTGAAAGACTCGGCATGCGCGAGAAGGCAAACGTTATAGCGGACTTCATCGGAAGAGTTCTGACCGAGGAGAAGCCTGAGAAAGTGCTTTTCCTGGGTGTTAAGGGCTCACCCACCTGTGGCGTCTTCCACACTACCTCAAACGACCCTGATTCATACGACTACGGCCTGATTCCGGCGTTTTTCTACATGAACAAGGAGAAGAGACTTGAGGAGAGCAGAAAGGTCGTTGAAGGCTTTGGCTTTAGAATAAGAGAAGGCCCGGGGATTCTCTTTGAAGAGCTGATGAGGAGGTTCCCCGAGGGGGTTTACGTCGAGTTCGATAAAGATGATGTGGAAGATAGTGTGAGAAGGTTAGGAGAGGCACTTGGACTTGGAGTAACTCTGAGTGAGTTGAAGGGGGAACATATGGAAACAGAAAGGTGAATGTTTGTTTTGAATTCAAGCTTTTAGATGATATGTGCCTTTGAAGACATTAATAGGCTCTAGTTGGGTAGTTTTCACTTAAGACTTTGCCATTTTGAACTCTAATTCAAAAGTTGGGAAACTGAATTGGAAAAAGGAGAGTAAACTCAGGTTTTAGGCATTGAATCAGTTTCAGTATTCTTTCTTTTTGGATTCCCCTTCTCTTCTTTGGGATTATTATCTGTGCTTTGGGAAAATGGAGTTATCAGTAGAAGACTCTGGAGGAGCATACAATCCTTCTTCAATTATTTTTATTGACTCAATGTCATCCCAAGGGACTATCCAATAGTCCCCCGTGCTTTCTTGGGAGGTCCAAAGTATTAAATCATAAAGTATTAAATCATTTTTATCTTCAACTATCTGACCACCGTGCATCAGCTTGGATTTTCTTAGGACAAGAACCTTGCTATCAAGCGGGTCGTAGAGCTGACCAAAGAATACGCTACCTGTTTTAGTTTTCACAAGAAGATGAGGTAGCTTATTAGCAAATAAACTGTTATTAGAGATATTTATTTTCCATAGCAAAGCAGTCCCAGTGTTGATTATGGTAGAGAATATCAAGGCAGATAATACAGCACCAATCCCTGCAACAATAACAGGGATCGAATAAAAAAATGCAGGAGAGCCAATCAATGAAGACCTCAAACCTATAGTCATGACTGCTAAAACAGAACCCAAAAATATCCATGCTGATCCGTTTAATGCGTTTTTCACTTTGTTATGTTCTAGTTGCACCTCAGAAATTAGAGCTTTTTTAAGTAAAATGAACCAGAGATTTAAGAAAACCCACAAAACTCCAATAATAAAAAATAGGAAAGCTGTTTCTTTATTTTCCGAGTTAAATTTCCCAGCCAATATTGTACAGAAAAGAGAGATGTTAACAATAACAGCACCAATCAGAAGCCCATCTCTCTTACTATAACCCCGAGAGTACTCCAATGCCTGTTTTTTCAATGATTCATACTCCCGCTTTACGGTAGAATGATATAGCAAGTTCGATTTAAAGAACATTCTGCTTAAGCCCTTACCTTGTATTACATTGTATCCAAAACTCACAACCCCGATGATAGCACTAAGTACCGTAGCAAACACTTCCCCCTCCATTTCGATCACCAAATAATAGACTAACCAGATATTTTCAACTCCTTGCTATCGCCTCCCTTACCAGCCTCTCTGCTTTCTCCATCAGCTCCTTAGCTTTTTCCTCCGTGTGCGCTTCGAGGGTTATCCTCATTATTGGTTCGGTTCCACTCGGCCTGAAGAGAATCCACCAGTCGTCGTTCTCTATCCTGATTCCATCAATGTCTATCAGCCGCTTGTATTCAAAGGTCTTCAGGGCTTCCTTAGCTATTATCTCCATAGCTTTAGCCTTCTTCTCGTTGGGACAGGGTATCTTGGCACGAAGCGTCACGTAGCGCGGGACATCTTTGGCGAGTTCGCTTATGGGCCCGAGCCTGTCAATCATCTCCAGAACCAATGCGCCTGCGAAGATTCCGTCGGGAGTGAAGTTCCACTGGGGAATTATCCAGGTTCCGGATGGCTCGCCACCGAAAACGCCACCGTGCCTGACGAGCTCGTCGGCAACTGCAACGTCGCCAACGCGCGTCCTGATGACCTCTCCTCCAAGGGGCTTAACGTAGTCGTCGAGTGCAAAGCCCGCATCAACCGTTGTAACTACCTTGCCCTTCCCGAACTTCCTGAGCATGTAGCCCGCTATGAGTGAGAGCATGACCTCGTACTCGACGAAGTTGCCCTCATCGTCAATGACGCCGATTCGGTCAGCATCGCCGTCGTGCGCTATTCCAACGTCGGCTTTCATGGCCTTGACTGTCTTAGCCAGCGCGGACAGGCTCTTCGCGTTCGGCTCAAGCTCCCTGACGAAAAAACCACTCGGATGGGCGTTGAGGGAGATGACCTTATTCCCAAGCTCGCGCTGGAGGTAGGGGCTGAGAACTGAGCCTGCCCCGTTTCCGGTATCTAAAACAACAGTATAGGAGTTCTCAAGTTCGACCATCTTAAGTGCCCGCTTAACGTATTCCCCCCTCGGGTTTGCCCTCCTGAGCGTTCCAATCTCATTCCATGGGGCCTTTTTGAAGTTCCCGGAGTCCAGTATAGCCTCAAGCTCCGCCTCCATCTCGGGTGTGTAGGCCATACCGTTACTCTGCCAGACCTTTATTCCGTTGTATTCCGGCGGATTGTGGGAGGCGGTTATTGTAACACCGGCATCTGCACCGTAGAGCCTTATGGCAAAGCCCGTGAGGGGTGTTGGAGCCAAGCCGATGTCTATAACCTCCGTCCCCGTGGAGAGGAGACCACTTACCAGGGCCCTTTTCAAGGTTTCACTGCTCGTTCTCGTGTCTATGCCAACGACTACACTTCCCCCGTCGAGGTAAGTTCCGAGGGCCTTTCCAACGCGCAAAGCGAGTTCGGGAGTGACGCAGTCGTTGAAAACGCCCCTGATTCCGCTGGTTCCGAAGTACTTCCCCATTCCAACCACCGCCGGATTGTTTGGGGAAAGTAAAATGGAAGGGATATAACGCTTTCGTCACCTCTTCTCGAGCCGATAAATGCCCACACTAACCCTGTATGAGTCCGTGTTGAGCGGGGCCTTGTAGTCAACCCTGACCTGGAAGGGCCTGCTTGAGCCGTATATCATGCTTCCTGCTTCCGATTCGGTCAGGATGTTGCCATTCTCGTCGAGTATGACTATTTTCTCCACCCTCCCCTCACTGCTCGCGTTGATGTAGTATTTCCCAGCAGGAAGGACGTGCGAAAGGTAGAATACGTCACCGCTTACCGTTTCGGTCTTGACCTCCACCGGAACCCTGCTGTAGGCGTGAAGGTAGTAGTACTGCATGCCAAATATTCCGACGATTCCTATGAGCAGGAGCAGGAAAAACCCTATGACGAGCTTCTTTATAAGTCCCATCTTCTCACCCCCTACCGTTTTTGATTTCAACAACGCTTATTTCTCCCGCGAACTCCTCCGGGGAGCTCTCACCGGAGAGGGCTTTAAGGAGGGCATCGCTGGGAACGGAAACGCTCACGTTTCTCTCGCCGAGGTAGAATATCTCCACCCTCTTGACCCAGGGAGCGTCCTCAAGGATTGCCAGGCTCATCTTGGCGTAGTCCCTCCAGAAGGAATCTTCACCGGCCAGATACTCAAGGGAAACGCTTGCGGTGTCGTTTGTAACGGTTACGTTATGGACGAGAACGTCGAAGAGGCCCAAATCAGTCTCAATCCTGAACTCCGGACGGCGAATGTCCTCGAAGGTGACTTTATCGAGGTCGCCGTTTTTGAGGGTCAGCGCGATTACCGGCTCGTCGTCAAAGTAGGCCTCAGCGCGAACGTTCTCGGAGCCGTTTTCAATGGCCTTTTCCGCGAAGGTGTAGGCCCTGCCAAGGAGGCCCTCGTCAATGACATCCGTCTCGAACTTAACCACAGTCCAGTTGTTTGATCTAATCACACTCACGTTTCCGGTTAAGTCAACGCC
>NZ_WAKV01000014.1 GCF_015523185.1 Thermococcus sp. | reverse complement strand
TGGTGGGCCCGCGGGGCTTCGAACCCCGGACCTCCGCCTCGTGAGGGCGGCGTCATAACCAGACTAGACCACGGGCCCGCCCGGAGTATGGGAGGCAAACAAAAATATAAAGCTTTCGCTAAACTTCCTCCAGAATCTCCTCCGGGGCGTTGGCGAACTCAACTAGATATTCTGCCTCAACTATGTGGAGCCTTCCCGGAACGATGAGGACGTGGGGCTGTCTTCCAAAGTCCTCGTTGATTAGGTCCTTTACATAACCCGCCCTTATGGTCGGGTTCAGGGAACCTGCCCTCGCCAGAACCACGACGAGGGTCTCGGGCGTAAAAATCCCTACTTTCTTAATCTCCTCGACCTTCAGGAGTATATCCATAGCCTCATTTGCCGTCATGTAGCGGTTCTGGTTGGCCTTTATGTCGAGGAACAGGAGCGTGTGAAGACCCCTCTCGCGGTTCTCCTTTATGACGTCGTAGTGACTTGTCGGGAACCAGTTCTTCTCGGGGTAAGCCACTGTAACACTCTTTCCGAACTTGTAAATCTGGAGTCCCGTGATTGCCACCGCCGAGTATATGCTAGGGGCGTGGATAACGTAGCTCTCAACTCCAGCTTTTTTGGCCCTAATCCTCAGGTCGGAATGCGTCGTCGCCACCATCGGGTCGCCGGCGGTAAGAAAAGCAACGTCCTTTTCCTTTGCATCGGGGAGAACAATTTTCTCGAAGTTCAGCTCCACGTCTTCTCTGCTCAACCTAACTATCGGCTTGCCTATGAGCTCTTCAATCCTGTCTATACTTGTCCCCGCAAGGAGTGAGGTGTAGAACTCCGCAAAAACCCTATCGCATTTCCTCGCCACTTCGAGACCCTTAAGTGTTATGTCCTTCTCGTCGTAAAGCCCAAGGCCAATGAAGTAGAGTGCCATAGCCACCACCGATAGCCGATTCACCTAAAACTTTTAAGTTTTGGGAAAACTACTTAAAGGTTTTTGGCAAACCTAACCCGGTGAGGGCCGTGCATGTCAGCAAGAGGGAAGAGGAGTATCTAGAGGCAATGTACATCCTTCACAAAAACAAGGGCGTAATCAGGGTGAAGGACATAGCCAAGATAATGAATGTCAAACCGCCAAGCGTTGTTGATGCCCTCAAGAAGCTCGCCGAGAAGGGACTCGTAGAGTATGAGAAGTACGACAGGATTCTTCTCACGGAAAAAGGCAAGAAAATAGCCGAAGAGACTTATTCAAAGCACGTCTTCCTGACGAAGTTCTTCGTGGATATACTTGGAATCCCGCCCGAGATAGCGGAGCACGACGCCTGCCAGTTCGAGCACTACGTGAGCGAGGTCACAGTCAAGAGAATGAAGGAGTTCGCGAAGTTCATACAGGAGCAGTGCCCATACGTCCTCAAGCAGTTCCTGAAGGAGAAACTGGACGAGTGATTTTAACGCTTTTCGTTTAATCACCGATTCCCTCTTCTTCGCTTAAAAAAGAAATCAGAAGAGACCACCGAGGTAGGCAAAGTAGGTTACAAAAACCAGAGCCAAGACGTACATTAACGGGTGGACTTCCTTCCAGCGACCGCTGAAGACCTTGAGAAGGGTGTAACTTATGAAGCCAACGCCTATTCCGTCCGCTATGGAGTAGGTGTAGGGTATCGTGATGAGCACAAGGAAAGCGGGTAAAGCCTCGGTGTGGTCGCTGAAGTCAACCTCCTTAAGGGCGCTGAGCATGTAGTAGCCGACTATGACAAGCGCTGGAGCGGTTGCAAAACTTGGGATAGAACTTGCCAGGGGTGCAATAAAGAGCCCTATCGCAAGGAAGAGCAGACCTGTGACGAGGGCAGTCATTCCTGTCCTTCCGCCTTCTTCTATTCCAGCGGCGCTCTCGATGTAGGTGGTAACGGTCGAGGTTCCAAGGACGGCACCGAGGGTAGTTCCTATCGCATCGGTCAAGAGAACCTTCTCAGCATCTGGAACCTTGCCGTCCTTAGTGAGAAAACCAGCCTTGGCGCTGAGGCCTGTTACCGTTCCGAGGGTGTCGAAGAAGTCCACCATGAAGAAAGCAAAGACGACACCAAGGGCCCCGGCGTTAATGAGACCGTGGAGGTCCATCTTCATGAAGGTGTAGCTTATTGTAGGGGTCGAGAACAGCTTTTCCGGCCAAGGTGCTACTCCGGTAATCCAACCAAGAACGCTTGTCGTCAGGATTGATATCAGGAGGGCTCCTTTGATGCGCATCGCTATGAGAATGCCAGTTAGGAGGAGACCAAAGAGAAACAGGAGAACCTCTTTTGAAAGCAGAACACTCGTGTTAAGTCCGGTAAACTTGAGTGTCCCCGAAAGGAGGACGGTCTTTCCGAGGGGTATTATAGCGTCCTTTGAACCCTCCACCTGAGCCGAGAGGATTCCAACGTCGTTTAGGCCAATGAGAGTGAGGAACAGACCTATTCCGGCACCGATGGCGTACTTCTGGCTCTTTGGAATCGCATGGATTACTGCACTCCTGACCTTTGTCAGCGTGAGCGCTATGAAAATCAGACCCTCAACAAAAACTGCCGCGAGGGCAACCCTCCAGCCATACTTGGGGGCAACGGTATAGGCAAAGTACGCATTGAGCCCCATCCCCGGGGCGAGGGCGAATGGCTTTCTGGCGTAAAGGCCCATGATAATCGTCGTTATGCCGGCAGAGAGCGCAGTAACCGCAACGAGTGAATCAAACGCCTCTTTACCCATTGCAGCGCTGAGTATCTGGGGGTTCACAAAGAGGATATACGCCATGGTGAGGAAAGTCGTCACGCCGGCAAGGATTTCAGTTCTCATGTTGGTTCCATACCTTTCAAAGTGGAAGTACTCCTCAAACCATCCCATGAGCGTCCCCCCCTTTGATTGACACAGAAAAGGCTATAAAACAGATTTATAAAACTTTTTTTGACATAAATTTGTTACAAATCGAGAAGAGAAAAAGACCTTATCACTATCCCAACCCTCGAAGGAACATGATTCGCTTCGAAGGGCAAATCCGGCAGGGGACGCTCGGCGATTATTAAACGGCCTTCAACATCGAGGTATAGCCTCATCCTGCCGGGAAGGAGCTCGTAGTCAACAACCTCTGCATTGCTCCCTTTGGTGATGATAACGCTCTCCGGCCTGAAGAATACCCTAACCTTTCCGTCAACACCAACACGAAGCTCAAGGTTTCCGAGCCTCGCAACCCCATTCTCGGCTTCAAGCTCCAGTATGTTACCCGTCCCGAGGAAGCGGGCCACAAACTCTGTTCTTGGCCTGTAATAGAGCTCCAAGGGTTTTCCGACCTGTTCAACGGTTCCGACGTTCATGACGGCTATCCTGTCGCTTATTGCCATGGCCTCCTCCTGGTCGTGGGTAACGTAAATCGTCGTTATGCCGAGCTCACGCTGAATTCTTCGTATTTCAGACCGCAAACGCTCCCTTATCTTGGCATCAAGGTTACTCAGTGGCTCGTCGAGGAGAAGAACCTCCGGCTCGACAACGAGGGCCCTAGCAAGTGCAACCCTCTGTTGCTGTCCACCCGAGAGCTGTTCGGGATAGCGGTTCTCAAAGCCCTTCAGCTTGACGAGCTCAAGGGCCCACTTCACCCTTTTTTCGATTTCAGCCCTTGGAAGCTTTCTCATCTCGAGGCCGAATGCGATGTTTTTAAACACGGTCATATGCGGAAAGAGCGCGTAATCCTGGAAAACTATGCCAATGTTCCTCTCGTAGGGTTCCAGTTCGGTAACGTCCCTCCCACTGAAGAGAACCCTCCCGGAGTCGGGCCTTTCAAGGCCCGCTATTATCCTCAGCGTCGTCGTCTTTCCACAACCGCTCGGGCCAAGGAACGTGAGAAACTCGCCATCTTTAACGGAGAGGTCAACGTGAAGTTCAAATCCCTCCCAGCGTTTTTCAACGTTTCTCAGTTCGACGCTCACCATACCTCCTCACCGACCCCCTCTATTATCAGGAATCCAACTGCCGAAACGAGCATGAGGAGCACAGATAAAGCCGAGGCACTGCCAAAATGCCTCGCACCTAAGAACTTGTAGACCGCGAGGCTCATAGTGGTGTATTCAGGCTTGGCAAGCATGTAGGTTGCACCGAGCTCGGCAATGCTCATCGCGAAGGCAAAGATTGCCCCGACAAGGAAGCTTCCAAAGGCGAGGGGAAACTCAACCCTTAAAAAGGCCCTCCACTCGTTGGCCCCGAGGGCTAAGGCCGCTTCGCGCAGGTTCCGTTTTATCTTACCGAGTCCCGTTGAGAGAGAGCGGAAAACGAAGGGGTAAGCAATTACCGAGTGGGCTATGGCCACAATCCAGAAGGTGTAGTAGAGGGGTGTTGACTGGAAGGCCATGATGTAGCCGAGAGCGACCGTTACCGGCGAGCTCGCGAGAGGGAGCATTACGAGAACGTCGAGAACCCCCTTCCCCCTGAAATCGTGGCGGTTAAGGAGATACGCTAAGGGAAGGGCTATCATGATTGAGAGAACAACTGTTGTGAAGCCGAAAAGGAGGGAGTTTTTAATCGTTCCAAGGGTCGAGATTCCGAACATCGGGTTGTACTCAGGGGAAAAAACCCTGCGATAGTTCTCAAGGCTCAGATGGCCGTTATAGAGGAGGGAATCATAGACTATGGCAATCAGGGGGACAACAATGAAGACGAAAACGAGGGCAGAATAGAGGATTATCCCCAGTCCCTTGAGGCTGAAAAGGTCTTCACGTGTAAGTCTCGCCGGCCTCTGAAGGACTCTTTGCTCCTCCCTCTTTGAGTAGGCATCGAGGGAACGAAGGTAGATGTACATGAAGAATGCACTGAGGGTTATTTGGATAACTGCTAGGGCCGCGCCGGTTCTGAAATCTAGGAGCGTCATTACCGTCGAAAAGATGTCGACCTCCATTGTAACGTAGCGATAGCCACCAAGGATTAAGGGGACAGAAAAGCTCAGGAAGCAGAAGACGAACGTAAGCATCGCAGATGCAAAGATTGCCGGCGAGATTAAGGGCAGGGTAACCTTCCAGAAGAGCTTAAAGCCCCTCGCGCCGAGCGTTTTGGCCATCTCCTCGTAGTGGGGATTAACCCTCTGCCAGAGCGACGAGACCATTCTAACAACAACTGGAAAGTTGTAGAAGGCGTGGGCTAGGAGGATGGCCTTCCATGTGTAGATTATACCGGGGTCATGGCCCATTAGATGTGCTATGAACCCGTCCTTTCCGAAGAGGAGGATAAACCCAAGGGCCACCATTATGCCGGGCATTACGAATGGAACCGTCAAAAGGGCTCGGATTAGCCTCTTTCCAGGGAATTCATACTTGGCGAAGATATAAGCTCCCGGAAGTCCGATTAGGAGAGTCAAAAGGGTCGATGCCAACGCCTGACCGATTGTGAAGAGAATAACCCAGCGGTGGTAGGAGTTACTCAAAACAGAGGAGAGGAACCGTAATGTCGGGCCGTTTTCCCAGAGGCCCAATTGTAGGATATCGGCTAGGGGCAGGTAGAAGAAAATCAGCAGGAAAGCAAGAGAGGGAACCGCGATGAAGTAACCAGTCCTGAGTTTCATGGTCACAACTCGGTTTTGCCTCTTTATAAGCGTTGATTGGACAAGTTTGTTAAATCCTTCTCCCAACGTAAAAGAGGTGGTACCATGAAGGCCCCCGAGCTGGGAATAAAAATCGGCCTTTATGAGAACGGAAAAAGGAACTCGATAGCGGACCTGAGCGTTAAAGTCGGCCATACAACGCTAGTTGAAGGAGACGACGTAAGGACGGGCGTTACAGTTCTCCTCCCACCTGTAAAGAACCCATATAGGGAACGGCTTTTCTCGGCAACCTTCGTCATGAACGGCTACTCAAAGCCAATTGGTTTTATCCAAGTTGAGGAGCTCGGATACATCGAAACGCCGATAGCTCTAACAAACACGCTGAGCGTCTACACCGTGGCAAGCGCAGTAGTTAAGCATATGATTGAACTCAATCCCGATTTGAAGAGCGTCTCCCCGGTCGTCATGGAGTGTAACGACTCTTATCTCAACAACGTCCAGAAGATGGCCGTTAAAGAGGAGCATTACTTCGAGGCCCTCAAAAATGCCAGACTGGACTTTGAGGAAGGTTCTGTTGGAGCCGGCACGGGAATGAGCGCTTTTGAGTTCAAAGGAGGGATAGGCTCTTCGTCAAGGATTGTCGAGATAGGCGGTGAGGAGTACACCGTTGCTTCTCTCGTCTTGGCGAACTTTGGCAGAAGGGAGGATTTAACCATCGCCGGAATCCCCGTTGGACTCTACCTTAGTGACTACCCCGGAAGGGGCATCTCCGGGAGAGGAAGCATTTCAATGGTGGTAGCCACTGATGCCCCTCTGACGGCCCGGCAGTTGAAGAGACTCGCGAAGAGGGCAGTGATAGGGCTTGCGAGAACGGGTGGCTACGCATACCACGGTAGTGGCGACGTTGTTCTGGCCTTCTCAACTGCCCAGAGCACTCCATTTGGAAAGGAACCAGAAATGGTGAGCTTTCTGCCGGACAACGTACTGAGCAGGCTTTTCAGAGCCACTGCAGAGGCAACCGAGGAGGCGATAATAAACGCATTATTGGAGGCGAAGACAATGAAGGGCAACGGTCATGTTAGGTACGTCCTGCCGGTCGAGAAGGTCCTCGAAATTTTGGAAAAGCACGGAGTAGTTGAAAAGGCTTAGTGGTTTCAATTCATTTTTACAATAGTTTTTAGTTAGTATATTAGAGTATTGAAGTTTTATCTTTAAACACTACTGAAATCCGAAAAGCGTATATATGCAAGATTTTCTTCATACCAATGGTGGTGCACAATGACACGCATCGTCCTTACCACCGACGAAACGCTGACGAGCACATACCACGACGTGCCCCTCCTCGATTTTTTAGGATGTGCACCCTACAACAAGCTACCCAAGTGGGTCTTCCGCCTCCTCGATACTCAGCTAACTGACGAAAACGGCGTTCTAAGTCAGGCTCCCTACGGGCTCAGAAAGGTTGAGGCGGCACTGCTACGGGACGGTTTCAGACGGGATGAGGTCGTGGTTGCCCACCCGCGAACCGTCGAGCGCTTCATTGGTGAGGATACTACCGTGGTTGCCCTGTACGAGATGGACCCCCTTGGCCTCGGACCTGTGAGCATGATGTTCACGAACGGCGGCCGGTGGAAGAACTACACGAGCGTCAAGTTCAGGGAGCTCGTCGAGAGGATAAACCGGGTTAGGGAGACAAAGAACCTGAAGTTCAAGCTCGTCGTTGGTGGACCAGGAGCCTGGCAACTCGACTTCAGGAAGGAGGAACGGGAGAGGCTCGGAATAGACCACGTTGTCATAGGTGAAGTTGACCACGTCGCCGGCGAGCTATTCCGCGATATAGAGAGTGGAAGTGGGGACGAAACGATATTCATAAAAACCTGGCCCCGGGTTGAGCAGATTCCAACGATAGTCGCCCCATCCTATAAGGGCCTCGTTGAAGTCATGAGAGGCTGTGGCAGGGGATGTCGCTTCTGCGAGCCCAACCTGAGGGTGGCCCGCTACATGCCACTCGAAAGGATAGGGGAGGAGATAAAGCTCAACGTTGACAACGGAATAGACCACGCCTGGCTCCACAGCGAGGACATCTTCCTTTACCGGGTTGAGGACAGGAAGAACTTCTATCCCAACGCGGAAGCCGTCGTGGAGCTCTTTGAGGTCGCAAGGAAGTACACGAAGAACGTAAATCCCACACACGGCGCGGTGGCTGGGGCGCTGGCGGTTCCAGGTATGATAGAACGAATTTCCGAGATAGTAGGAGCCGGGCCGAGTCACTGGATAGGAATACAAGTGGGCTTTGAGACGGCCTCGCCGGAACTCATCGGGAGGTACATGAACAACAAGATGAAGCCTTTCTCGCCCGAAGAGTGGCCGTGGGTTCTCCTCAACGGAACGTATGTTTTCAACAAGAACTACTGGTTCCCCGCCTACACGACGATACTCGGCCTTCCCGGGGACACTGATGAGTACGAGATAATGACCGCCCGACTAATCGTCACGATGGAGCGGGAATTGGAGGAGAAGCTCGGCAACAGAGCCCATTTCACGGTCACACCGCTGGCATTCGTTCCGATGGGTCTCCTTCGGAACCAGGAGTTCTATAGAATTGACGAAATGATAACCTACGGCCAGTTCCTGCACCTTTACTACGCTTGGAAGCATATGATGAGAGAAGTAACAAGGGGACTGCCCGCGGTCATGAAGAACAACCCGTTTCTGATACCATTCTACCCACTAGCCCGGCTGGGAACGAGAATCGTCATAAAACAGATTGAGAAGTGGGGCAAAAGCAAAGGTTATGAGGTCAAGAGGTTAGAACCCATAGAGGGACTCCGGGTTGAGGTGGAGGAGCACAGATGGTATGCTCAGCCAAGTCTCGTCGAGGCGTACTGATTAAACCTTTATCTCCTCGTATTTCCTTTTCATGAGCAGTGCATCTTCCTCAATGTTGGGGCTCTCGCTTATGACGACGCCTTTCACCCTGAACTCCTTCAGAACGCGGAGTAAATCCTCCCAGTTCATGTCACTCTCCTGGAGGGGGATGTGCCTCCTCTCGCCCTTCTCGGTGTACTCTATGCCCGACATGTGGATGTGCATGTTGTCCAGTGCCTCCCTGCCGAGCCTGTCCTCAATAAACGCCAGCATCTCGCGCCACTCTTCGATTGAGTTGCACTTTCCTTTGTTCCTTGCATGGGCATGGGCGAAGTCTATCGTCGGGAGAACCATTTCCATTTCTTCGCTGAGCTTCACTATCTCCTCCAAGTCACCAAACTGGGTCGGCTTTCCTGTGAGTTCCGGCCTGAGCCAGACCTTAACACCCCTGTCCATCAGTTCTCTCTGCACGTCCTTCAGGGCCTCAAGGATTCTCTGGTAAACGCTCTCCTTCGGTTGCTTGAGGTAATAACCGGCGTGGAAAACGACGCTCCAGCCACCGGCCTGGTGAAGCCTCTCGGCGCTCTGGATTATTCTCCTCTTGCTTGCTTCAACTTTGGCCTTCTCGCTCGCGTTGAGGTTGATATAATAGGGTGCGTGAGCCGTTAAGAGAACGTCGTGCTTTTTGGCGGTGTACTTTATCTTCTTCGCCAGCTCGGGCTTGATGTTAACACCGCGGACGAACTCAAGCTCCATGGCATCTAGACCAAGGTTTCTAACGTGGATTATACCGTCTATCGTTGAGCGCTTAGGAGTTGACAGCGGTATTCCTGCGGTTCCGAAGCGTAGCCTATCAACCCTGAACATCCCTCACCACCCTAAATAATTAGGAAAGCCTAACTTATAAGGCTACCGTTCGATTTTCTCGCCAAGGTATTCTTCCAGCTTGTTCAACTCATCCTCGAGCTCTTTTTCAATTTTTGAGAGCTTCCTTTCGAGCTTGTGAAGTTCCTCGGAAATCAGGGCTAGTTCATTCTCTAAAGAGCTGAGTTCTTCACGAGCGGGCTCAATGCTTTTAACTACGTTCCTTTTCCGTTCTTCGAGCTCAGCAAGCTCTTTCTTGAGTTTGCTTACCTCCAAAAGCTCCGATTCAAAATTGGCAAGCAACCACTCCGCGGATTTCTTGGCCTTTCCGTCGAGACGAGGGTATACAGACTGGAGGAGCGAAATGAACTCCTCCGGCCGTTCAAGGGCAACGCCACTGTCCCTGGCGACTTCGTCGGCTATTCCCCCGAGTCTCATTCTTTTGAGGGGCTTCTGGAGCTTTGAAACCTTCGAGCGGAGTTCAAGTTCTATGGAGCGGATTCTTCTCGAAACATCGTTGATTTCCTTTTCAATATCGCGGAATTCCTTTGATGACAGAACCTCTTCCACTTTCTTTCTCTCTTCCTCGACTCGGCCTGCAAGTTCAATCAGCTTTTTCTTTTTCTCGGTGAACTCCTCGTGGGTTCTTTTTAACTCTTCCAGCTTTTTGGAGACATCTATTTTGGGGGGAAGGACCTCCATGAGTTGCTTCATAAACTCTGAATAACCCTCACTGAGCTCCCTTAGGATAGAGTTTATGGAGTATATCTCCTTCTCGAAGAGGATCATGACGTGCTTTCCATAGTCAAGATGAATCTTTGAGATGTCCGAGAGCCGTTTTCCAAGTTCCTCCATTGTTCGAATGCCTTCCAGGGCATGTCTCATGGCGCTTATATAGTTTCTCCTATCTGCCTCCACAATTTGGAGCAACCTCTCGTCGACTTTCTTTGGAGGCTTGGCCCTTTCAAGCCTTTCAAGGGCTTTCAAAAGTTCCCGTTTCTTCTTTTCAAGCCATTTGTTGTATTTTTTTCTGAGCTTTTCAGCCCGTCTTAGGCTCTCTTCACGCCTTAGTTCGTATTTTCGTATCGCTTCCTCCAGTTTCAACTTTTACCCACCCTCTAACTTTTCCTCGGAGATAGACACCAATCACGACTGCAAGAATAACATCAAATATCGCAAAGATCAACTTCTGGAAAACATCGATGTCAGAAATCGTGAGTATAGCTAAAGCATAGCGGGTAGTTAGGTCAATCGTCACCCATAAAGCTGGAGTCATGAGGAGGGCAGAGGCATAGTACCAGATGTGGTGGTCCCTCTTGAGGTAGGCCTGAATCACTCTTCCGGCCATCATAACCGCTATTCCCAAGGCGATGGAAACGGACAATGCATTAAGATAAATCAGAGTCGCAAGTAGAGATGTCCCGGGATAGCTACCTATTAGTTCCAGGGAGTAGCTTTCGAGGTTGAGATAAGCGTTAATCGCCCCACTTATTATTATAAGGATTCCAGCAACGAAAGACAGAACCACAACGAACTGCTCAACTACCGCCCTCCGCAGGGAGGATAGCATGCTACCCAGACTGAAGTTGAAGCCCTTGGCAAAGAAGATACCACCGATTATGAGAAGAACGGTTCCCCATATTACCGTAGAGACTATCTTCTCGCTCTCGGGATACCAGACACCTACAAGTTTTGCTATTCCATAGAGCAACGCCATCAAACCCGGAATTCCAAAGACGACCCTCGCGACCTCCGGGTCGCTCAGAATTTCCTTGAGGTACTTCACTATGATGTACCACGTGGTCTCTATACCCGGACTTTGCTTGACCACAACGCGATGAGAGGTTATTATCGGCACCCGGGAAGTTATTATCGGGAAAATCTGCTCGTCTTCAGCGCCATCAGTTACGGGAATGACGCCATTAGCCGGGAATACCTTGAGGACTTCCTCAAGTTGCCTTGCCAACTCCATATCGCTCTTTAGCCCAACCTTCGGGTGGCCGGTTATTATCGCGACCTCGACTTCGTCGAACTCCCCCTTTTCTTTGAGCTCATCGGCGAGCTTAACTGCGGCGTAAACAACGTTGGCATCGCTGTCCTCTGGGTCTGCCAGGCTGAGCTTAAGGGCAGCGTCTATACAAGCCTCTCGCCCGATAACCGGCCCCTTAACTCCCGCCTTCTTCCCGAAGTCGTCGTCGCGGTCAATGGCCAGAACGAGAACCCTAATCTCAACCACCCCTGACCCTTTCCATCACGGATTTTACCTTGTCTTCCATGTGCCGTTCCCTGTCCCTGCGGTCGTCAATCCTTATCGTCGTCGAAACCCTCTCGGCACCGAGTTCAAACATAAGCTCATGAGCTTCCTCGATTATCTTAAGGGCCTCTCTTACAGTCTCGGTCTCGATGATTGTAGCCATGGGTGTCAACTGATATTTAACGCCCTTCCTCTCTAAAAGCTTTATCACCTCCGCAACGTATCTGCTGAGGCTCTTCTCCCCAAGGGGCACAACCACGAACTCAACGATGACCATCTTCGACACCCGCTTTAATCTCTATCGGCAGTAATTTAAGGGTTGCGATAGGTTAATAAACTAACGTGAGGTAATTTTAAGGGGTGAGGAAAATGTACCGAATAAAGGACGAGTGGGGCGAGTTCCTCGTCAGGCTCGCGAGAAAAGCCGTTGAGGAGTACGTGAGGCACGGAAGAGTAATAAAGCCACCCGAGGACACTCCTCCGGAGCTATGGGAGAAGATGGGCGTTTTTGTGACCCTCAACAGGCACAACGTCCCCCCGCAGATGGCCCTGAGGGGTTGCATAGGCTTTCCTCTCCCGATTTACCCCTTGGTTGAGACCACTATAAAGGCGGCAATCTACGCGGCCGTTGACGACCCGCGTTTTCCGCCGGTTAGGGAGAGCGAGTTGGACGATATCGTCGTTGAGGTCAGCGTTTTAACGCCTCCAGAACTCGTGGAAGGTCCGCCAGAGGAGAGGCCCAAGAAAATAAAGGTCGGCAGAGACGGTCTGCTCATTGAGAAGGGCATATACTCCGGCCTACTGCTCCCGCAGGTGCCGGTCGAGTGGGGCTGGGACGAAGAGGAGTTTTTATCGCAGACCTGCTGGAAGGCCGGCCTTCCACCCGACTGCTGGCTTGACCCTGATACTAAAGTCTACCGGTTCACGGCTGAGATATTTGAGGAGGAGTATCCAAGGGGCCCCGTGAGGAGGAAGCCTCTGGTCTAATCTTTCTCTGTTCTCCAGTAGTCTTCCGGAAGCAGAACAATACCCGGGACGACTCTATAATCCTCGTCGAAGGTTGTTAGCTCCCTGATGCCGTTTTGAAGCATCGTGGATATTATTTTAGCATCGTGAGGAAGGAGCAGATATTTCTTCATAGTTGCTAGCGTTAGGTATATGTCCGCATCCCTAACTATTGCCACGTTTTTCTCCTCGATGAGATTCATAACGAGTGTTATGGCCTCCTCAATAATCTCCTCACCCATAGGGGTTTGAAGTTTTCTTTTGACATCGAATCGATTTTTGATTGCCCTTTCGGCGAACAGCTTGCGGATTATTACGTAAACACTTTCGTCTATAACGGTTTCAGACGTTATAAGTGGAAATCTCTCAAAGACTCTGTCGGTAAACTTGGTAAGCTCAGTCTCGACTATGGTATTGACCATGACGCTACTGTCCAGAAACGTCCCTGTACTCTTCGATGTATTCACGAAGCTCCCTCCAGGAGCCTTTTAATTTCTTTCGTCCCTTTCCCTTTTTTTCGGGAAGGTAACGTGTCCTGAGAAGGTTAGCCAGCGCAAAGACTTCCTCAAAGTTAGGTGCCACGCTCTCCATGTGTGAGAATTGGATGAGATAGTTTTAACCCTTTCCATCCCCAATCCCAAACGGTTAGTCCAACTACTGGAACAGGCAACGATAGTAAGTGATAGTCTCGAATAATGTCTTCCCTTAAATCCTCACTCTTCAACAGCGTGAGCTGAGTGCAAAAATGATTGAAAAGTATGGAGAAGAGAAGCCGTAGCCTACACGGCGTTGTACTACCTGATTGCCCTCTACGCTGTTTTCCACTAAAAATCAAAAAGATGAGGAATCTAATAACTGGGGTATCTGTTGAAGGGTCTGTAGTGAAGCTTCCGTCCGAGAGCCAGAAAAACAACCATTGAAACGATCATAAGCCCCACCAACGCGAGAACCCTTTCAACGTCCCCTGTAACCACTCTAGGAACAACAATTATGGCCAGTATGAATCCGATGCCCGCACCGATCCAGCCGTACATGAAGGCGGGCATTCCCTTTAGAAGTTCATCCCTGTAAATTAGAGCCAATGCGCCTGCGGTAAAGGTAACGAATGTGTTAACGGCGAAGGGGACGTTGATGGGTGCCAGAGCCAAGGAAAGGATGGCTATTAGACCGGTCAAAGCAAGGGCCTTTCTGGCTTTGTTCGTCGTTTCCTTTCTCGCGAGCCAGACTGCTAAAAACACGGCAAGCTATAGTTAATTGTGAGGTTTGTATTTGTTTTTATGCTATTTGTAATTTTAACACTATGACAAAATTCTCATAAGGATATCATTATATTGTCAAACTAAATTTTATTCTATCAAAACTAATTCAATAAAGATTTAGAAAAGTAAAAAAACACCAAAAAACTAAATTGTTAGGAAACAATGTTAACTGGAGATGATATGTATGAAAAAAGTATTTGGTCTTTTATTAGTAGTTATGTTTTTGGTCAGCTTAAGACCTATACCAATATCCGGAGCAACTTCAACAACTACAAAAGTTGATAATACCAAAACAAAAATAGTATTTGGATTTTGGCCTAGTTGGGCTAACTCCTTATATTCTCCCCAATGGAATAGCTTAACACACATTGCATATTTCAGTGTACCTGCCATACCTAATGGAGATTTGAATATTTCACAACTGAATTATAAATATTGGGAAATACATAATGAAGCTCAAAAACACAACATTAAGGTCATAATAACTATTACTGCGTTTAATCCTCAAATCCAAGATGAAATACTGGCCACTCATGCTGATAACTTTGTAGAAAATGTTTATAATATTATCAAACATTACCAAGCAGATGGAGTTATTCTAGATTTTGAAAATGGACATGAATGGAACAGTGTATACCCCTTCTTAAACAATAAATACCTTATGGAACAATTATTGAAGAAATTATATTTCAAGCTACATCCTAAATATCAAGTGTTTATTTGCGTCTCTGGGTGGATTGAAGAAATGTATAGAAACAAAAACATTGCCCAATATATAGATGGAGTATTTTTGATGGCCTATGATTTTCATGTTAGTCAATATGATCAAGATCCAAAAAAGGAATATGCACACTACACAGGACCAGTAGCACCATATGATAAAGTAACAAGAGCAGTAGAGAGGCTAGAGGAGTATTACCCAAAGAACAAAATAATACTTGGAGTACCTCTTTATGGATATAAATGGGAAGCTTTTTCACCAATGCCATATGCAGAGAGAGTTCCTAGTAATGGGAGTAGTATTAAGATGTACAAAGCTTTGTTAGAAGCTTCTAAATATGGTAAAAAGTGGGATCCTAAATCCAAAACTCCTTGGTATGAATATCCTTCCAATAATACTACAAATTGTAAATATTACTATAAAACAGACAATGGGAAAATTGTGTGTAGATGGTATCAAGTTTGGTATGAAGACATGGAATCATTAGGAATCAAATTTGACTATATTATCTCAGAAAGACTAGCAGGAGTAGGTTTTTGGGCCCTTTCATATGAAGGAAATAAGCAATCTAGATCTTGGAATGAATTTTGGTCGTTAGTTAGAAGTAAGTTTTGGTCTCCTCAAATATCTATATCCGAGATATCCTTTGGAAATAATGTTTCCAAATATCTCCCAGGTGATACTGTCACGTTTGATATCAAAGTGGTTGGACCTAAAGGTAACCCCATTGATGCTATAGTAAAATTCCATGTAGAAGGTTCATCCCAAGTGTACAACATGAAAAGGATAACAGAAGGAATTTACCAAGGAACATTCACAATACCAAATTCTTTCTCACCTGGAATTTATCAGGTTCACATTACTGCGGAAAATCCTGAATATGGAAAGGATAATGCTTCAGCAATATTTATTGTAATAAAACCTGTCCTAATAAGCCCTAGCTCTAAAAAACCAGCTTATGTGGGTTCCTTCGATAATCCACGGCCTTTTTACATAAAACTTTCTACTGGAGTCCCGTACATAGATGCAAGTAAGTTACTGAAAAAAATATGGATTGACCATAGACTAACCTCAAAATTTGAGTACCTTGGAACTGACTCCAACGGATACTCTATTTATAAGGTTTATACTCCACCCGTGAACAACGAAGGAAAATATGACTTAACAATTGAGCTTTCCAATGGCTTAGAAATTACTGAGAAAGATACAATAATATACAGCTTATCAGACAACATAGATGTTGTTCTAGTAATAGACAGCTCTGGGAGCATGCACTCCTATGATGGATACTGGAAAGGAAGTGATGACAATGATTTAAGACTAAAGGCCGCCAAAATGCTTGTAGATTCGATGGACAAAGGTGACGGTGTTGCTGTTGTTGATTTTGACCGAAATGTGAGATATTATCCGCCAGATGGCCGGCTCTTATACATTTCAAGCGCAGAAGATAGAAATAGACTTAAATCATTCATCGATACAATAGATGCATCAGGAGGCACGTATATCGGCGTTGGCTTAAAAGCTGCTTATGACATTCTTTCGAATGCTCAAGATAATTATCCAAAATATGTAATGCTCTTAACTGATGGCGATGATAACTGGGGAGATCCATACAATCCAATAACAGTAGCAAAGTGGTTTAGGGACAAAGGATGGAAAGTTTACACTATTGGACTGACAAGCGGTTGGTATACTCTTGAAAACAGACCATTTTTGAATTCTGATCTGTTAATGAAAATAGCCGATATAACTGGAGGAAAATACTACGAAGCAAGAAAAGCAGAAGTTCTTTTAAAGATATATAACTCCATAAAGGGTATGATCACGAATAGGAATACACTTGGTTCCGAATCTATTGAACTAAAACCTGGTGAAAGTACGACCCGGTCTGTGTTAGTAGATCCCACAGTAAGAACAGCAGAATTTTCTATAGCTTGGTCTGGCAGTAAATTTAACCTAACTCTAATAACTCCCAATGGAAGTGTAATAACTCCAGAAATAGCCCAAAGCAATTCAAACCTTACATACACCAAGGGTGATACTTACGCTATATATGAAGTCAAGAATCCACTCCCTGGAGAGTGGAAGATGAACATTACCGCAGTTGATGTCTCTGAGAATGGAGAAAATGTTACAGCAATGGTACTTGCAGATACCAACTTAACAGTTGATCTATTTACCGAAAAGAATACATACAAACTTGGTGAACCAATAAAACTCATTGGAGTTTTAACCAGAAATGGTGATCCAGTAAAGGGAAATATTAACGCAACCATAGTTAAACCGGATGGAAATATAGACTATCTAGAACTTGATAACAACAAGAACGGAATTTACTATACATACTACATTCCAAAAGAAGCTGGGAGCTATACAATAACTCTAAAAGCGAGCGGTGAAGTTAATGGAGTTCCATTTATGAGGCAGACGACATTCTCTGTTTATGTTTTAAATGAGCCCATATCAACAAAGTTCAAAGCCTCAGCTATAGGATTCAACTTCAGTACAGTAAGTGGAAAGATTATAAACTTGGACTTCACAATAAACTCTGCTATTCAAGACATAGCAAGGATCGGAGTAACAAGTCTCTCCGATGGAAAAGATTCAATCGCAATTAACTACACTTCATATCCACATGTGATATCACTGACACCCAATGAAAGTGTTCCAGTTCACGTTGCTCTGAAGATTCCATTCAACACAAGAACTGGAACTTATAAAGGAAAAATCTTGATTCAAGGAACTAACTCAGTACTAACGATTCCAATTGAGATAACAGTAAGGCCAAGATTACTAGAAGCACCTGATGATATTGGGCTATATTCAACTGACGTTAATGTTGATAACATTGAAGTTTATGAAATTTCAAAAGATACTCTGAAACAAATAATCGGAAATGTTCCAGAAGTTAAAAACTTAAGAGCGTTCGTGATAACGTCAACAGGCTTTGGCCACTTTAAGCTCGAAATTAACAATGTCTCAGACATTAACCAAATTAAAGTATTCCAATATGACTTTGATAACAGGAAATGGAGACAAATGCCATTTGAAAGAGGGAGTATTATACTACCATTTTCAGTTAATGGATTCGACCTTAGTGTAATTGTCATTGGTAGCATACCTACATTGGTGTCGAAAGGAGAAAACTTGTATACTAATATAATAACGTTGTCATATGTTTGGACAAACTGGTTCTTCAAATACTATGATGAGTTCAACGCTCTCTATCAGAATGCTACCATGCTTAATATTAACAATAAATCTCTTCAAAAAGCATTAGAGCTTCATAACAATGCTACAGAATTAATAGAGGACGCATGGAGAAGCAATGATTTAAACACTATAAGACAAAAACTATGGAGAGGAACTCCATTACCAGTTCCAAAGTTCTGGGAAATCAGAAAAGCATATCTCCTTGAAAAAGAAGCTGTGAAAATACTCAGAGAAGCAATAGGAGAGCATTAGAATATCTTTTCTTATCTTTTCTTTAATTTTGCTATGAAGAAGCTGTTGCAGTCGTGCCTGTGGGTCCATGCCCTGAAAACCTTATCCCCAACCTCCATGAATCCCCTATCCCCCCAGCTGAAACTCTCCTTTATTAGCTCCAGCCCGACCCTTTCAACGGCGAAGAGCACGTTTTCTTCATCTTCATCAACTCTAATCGAGCAGGTTGAGTAGGTCATCACACCGCCGTCTCGAAGGTTCTCGTAGGCGTTACGGAGCATGTTCCTTTGGACACTTATAATGCGCTTAATCTTCTTTTCATCAAAGCGCCACTTTACCTCAGGAAACTGCCTATAGGTTCCTGAGCTTGAACACGGCGCATCGAGGATTATCCTGTCGAATTTGGCCTTGTCCCTAAAGCTTTGGCCGTCCGCGTGAACGAGCCTGACGTTTTTAATCCCCAGGAGCTTCATCTTCTCCTTCATCCTCATGAGCCTGTCGTAGGAGTAGTCAACCGCGACGATTTCTCCTTTATTCTCCATCAGCGATGCAGCATGGAAGGTCTTGCTTCCCGGAGCGGCGGCCAGGTCAAGAACCCTCTCGCCCGGCTCCGGGTTTAGGACATGAGCGACGTAGGCGCTCGCCAAATCCTGAATCACAAACTTCCCCTGGTTGTACCAGTCGAGCCTCGTGACCGGCGTTTTGTATTCAAGAACCTTTAGCACGTCTGGGACGGGCGTTCTTGCGGTCCTCACACCGTTCTCCTCAAGGTAATCTCTAAGAGAATCAACGTCCGTCTTCAGCGTGTTGGCCCTGACGTAGTAGCGCTGAGGCCTGTTGTTGCTGAGGAGCAAACGGACAGCCTCGTCGTAGCCGAGCAAATCTACAACATATTCCACGTACCAGCGCGGGTGGGAGAAGCGAACGCTCAACCACGCGATTCTGTCCTTCTCTTTCAGCCTCTTCAACGCTTTCTCCACGTCGAACTTCTCTATCGAGTGCATCAGAGCGTTTACGAATTTTGCCCTGCTGAAGTCAAAGCGCTCCTTGACGACGCGGATTATTGAGTCGGTCGCCACCGCCGGCGGAACCTTCCGGAAGTGTATCTCAAACGTCCCTATACGGAGGAGGTTCGCCAAATAGGGGTTCAAATCCTCAACCGTTGAGCCCTTCAAAACCGAGTTGATTATGAAGTCTATTTTAGCGCGCCATTTCTCAATCTCGAAGACGTAAGCGTGGGCCAAACCTCTCGCCTTCTCACGGTCCCTTCCTGCCACCTTCTTAAAGACCCTCTCAAGGGCGTGCTTGGAAGAGAGCTCACGCTCCTCAACTAAGCTTAAAGCGTCCGCAACTACCTCCTGAAAGCTTATCCTATAAAACAGCTCCATGCTCGGCCCTTCGCTGGGAGGTTTAAAAAGGTGGTGGTGAGATTTATTAGCCCCCGTGTCTACATTTCTTCAGGTGTTCCTCATGATCCTCGATACCGACTACATCACTGAGAATGGAAAGCCTGTAATTCGGGTCTTCAAAAAGGAGAACGGCGAGTTTAAAATCGAGTACGATAGGGACTTTGAGCCCTACTTCTACGCGCTCCTGAAAGACGATTCAGCGATTGAGGAAATCAAAAAGATAACCGCCAAGAGGCACGGAACGGTCGTCAAAGTAAAGCGCGCCGAGAAAGTTAAGAAGAAGTTCCTCGGCAGGCCGATAGAGGTCTGGAAGCTCTACTTCACCCACCCTCAGGACGTTCCAGCGATACGCGATAAAATCAGGGAACATCCAGCTGTGATAGACATCTACGAGTACGATATTCCATTTGCCAAGCGCTACCTCATTGACAAGGGCTTAATTCCGATGGAGGGCGATGAAGAACTTAAAATGCTCGCCTTCGACATCGAGACGCTCTACCACGAGGGCGAAGAGTTTGCAGAGGGACCGATTCTGATGATAAGTTACGCCGACGAGGAAGGGGCTAGGGTTATAACCTGGAAAAAGATTAACCTGCCCTACGTTGATGTAGTTTCAACGGAGAAGGAGATGATAAAGCGCTTTCTCAAAGTCATCAAGGAGAAGGACCCGGATGTTCTCATCACATACAACGGCGACAACTTCGACTTCGCCTACCTCAAGAGACGCTCCGAAAAGCTCGGCGTCAAGTTTATTCTCGGTAGAGATGGAAGCGAGCCGAAGATACAGAGGATGGGAGACCGCTTCGCCGTTGAAGTCAAGGGCAGAATTCACTTCGACCTGTACCCCGTCATAAGGCGCACGATAAACCTGCCTACCTACACGCTGGAGGCCGTTTATGAAGCCATTTTTGGAAAGCCAAAGGAGAAGGTCTACGCTGAGGAGATAGCAACTGCATGGGAGACCGGCGAAGGATTAGAGAGGGTAGCCCGCTACTCGATGGAAGATGCCAAGGTAACTTTTGAGCTTGGAAAGGAGTTCTTCCCGATGGAGGCGCAACTTTCAAGGCTCATAGGCCAGAGTCTCTGGGATGTATCGCGTTCGAGTACGGGCAACCTTGTGGAGTGGTTTCTCCTGAGGAAAGCCTACGAGAGGAACGAATTGGCTCCAAACAAGCCCGATGAGAGGGAACTTGCAAGGAGGAGACAGAGTTATGCCGGTGGTTACGTTAAGGAACCGGAACGGGGATTATGGAACAATATTGTGTATTTAGACTTTAGAAGCCTCTACCCCTCGATAATAATCACCCACAACGTTTCGCCCGACACTCTCAACAGGGAGGGCTGTAAAGAATACGATGTGGCTCCTCAAGTGGGCCATAAGTTCTGCAAGGACTTTCCGGGGTTCATTCCAAGCCTTCTCGGCGACCTTTTAGAGGAGAGACAGAAGATAAAGAAGCGCATGAAGGCCACTATCGACCCGCTGGAGAAGAAACTCCTCGATTACAGGCAGCACGCAATTAAAATCCTCGCCAACAGCTTCTACGGCTACTACGGCTACGCAAAGGCCCGCTGGTACTGCAAGGAGTGCGCCGAGAGCGTTACCGCCTGGGGCAGGGAGTACATAGAGACCACGATAAGAGAAATAGAGGGGAAATTTGGCTTTAAAGTGCTGTATGCCGACACCGATGGATTTTTCGCAACGATTCCGAGGGCAGATGCCGAAACGGTCAAAAAGAAGGCGATGGAGTTCCTCAAGTACATCAACGCCAAACTGCCCGGTTTGCTTGAACTCGAGTATGAAGGCTTCTACGTCAGGGGCTTCTTCGTGACGAAAAAGAAGTATGCCCTAATAGACGAGGATGGCAAGATAACGACGCGCGGGCTTGAGATAGTGAGGCGTGACTGGAGCGAGATAGCGAAAGAAACGCAGGCGAGGGTTTTGGAGGCTATACTCAAGCACGGTGACGTTGAAGAGGCAGTTAGGATTGTTAAAGAAGTGACAGAAAAGCTCAGCAAGTACGAGGTTCCACCGGAGAAGCTCGTCATCCACGAGCAGATAACGAGGAACCTGAAGGACTACAAGGCCACTGGCCCACACGTGGCAGTTGCAAAACGCCTCGCCTCGAGGGGGATAAAAATCCGTCCTGGGACAGTTATAAGCTACATCGTCCTCAAGGGCTCAGGCAGGATTGGGGACAGGGCGATACCCTTCGACGAGTTCGACCCGACGAAGCACCGATATGATGCAGAGTACTACATCGAGAACCAGGTTCTGCCCGCTGTAGAGAGAATTCTGAAGGCCTTTGGTTACCGTAAGGAGGACTTGCGCTACCAGAAGACGAAGCAGGTCGGACTGGGAGCGTGGCTCAAAATGGGGAAGAAGTGAACGCCAAGCTCCTTTGCTAGCTTTTTTCTATTTCCTCTAACACCTCCAAAATTCCCTCGACACTCGGCACCTCAAAGCCCCGCTCGTGGATTCTCCTAATCCCTTCAGCTTCCGGGTTTATCCAGACCGCCCAGAGGCCGGTCTTTAGGGCGCCTTCAAAGTCCTCCGCATATGTATCGCCGATATGGATGGCCTCTTCTGGTTTCACGTTGAAGGCTTTCAGAGGTTTCTCGAACATCTCCCTCATGGGCTTGAACGCTTTAACCTCGTCCGCGAAGAACGTTCCCTCAATGTAGTCCATAAGGCCGAATCTTTCGAGCAGGAGCCTCGTGTATGAACCGGGCCAGAACATCACGTTGCCAGTGACGGTAATCTTTAGGCCCCTCCGCTTAACGCCTTCCAGAGTTTCCTTCGCTCCCGACAGGACGATTTCATCATCAACCCTGAGAACCGCTCTTGCAGTGGCCCTTCTAACAAGCTCAACGTTTATTCCAAGAAGCTCTGCCAAAAGCTCCTGGCTCTCCTCCAAGGCCCTCTCCGGGTTTCCTACCTGCTTGGAGCGCATGGCCTTGATTCTCTCACGGGTAAGCATTATGCCCTCAACAACATCTATTATACAGGCCCCCACGAGTTTAGAGAGCTCAACTGCCATGGCATCGAGCATGACGTTTATGTCTAGGAGCGTGTTCCAGACGTCGAATGAGACGAGCTTCATACTTCCCACCAGAGACAATAACCGGAAAAAGCTTAAAAAATCAGCGCTCAGCAAAGGCGAGATGCCTGAGACCCTCCATTAGCCCGGCATCTCTCAAAACGGCCTTAAGGTTTCTAAACCTAGAGCGCATGACGAAGAGCTCGTAAAACCCTTCAAGGTTTCCCCAGTGGCCATAGGCTGAAAGAGCTAAATACATAACCTCCTTCGGCTTGAGCTTTCTTCCAAGGCTCTCGTTGAGGGCTTTGAGACCGGGCTTTATTTTCTCGAGCAGTCCCTCCAGGGCTATGAGGTGGAGCATCAAATCCTCAACGGTCGGCTTCCTCCAGTCTATGAGCTCGTCCTTAAAGGGAAGGCCGATTATGAGCGGGACCACCTCCGTTTCACCGACGCGGTAGCCGAGTTCTGTTTTCTCGTGCTGGAATCCGGAGAGCTTTCCGGTTATTGACGCGAGGGCACTTTCCCTGTCCTCGTCAACATCAACGACAACACCGAGTCTTTCCACAGCAAATCCAAAGACGTCCATAGCTCTAAGGAAGTTCCCCAAATTCCTGATAACTCCCGAGTTCCCCTCGCTAGGAATCACCGCGAGGTAGTGGCCGTCGCTTTCCCTCTTTAGGAGGTCGAAGTTGTCGCGCTCAAAAACGCGCTCTATGAACCTCAAACTCCCCGGGGCCTTTCTGCTCTCCCGGAACTCGAAGAGCTTTTTGAAAACCGCCTTGAAAAACTTCGCGTCGGTCTTTCCTTCAACGAAGATGACCGATGTTCTAGCGTTCTCCCCCAAGAAGCCTCCGCGAACGTCAAAGTCAAGGTACTTCCTCAGCTCATAGGTTTCCTTGAGCGTTAGGGCCTTCCCTGTCTCAGAGTAGAGGAGAACATTGCCATCACCCTTCCTGAAGCGACTGGTAACGAGGTCAATCAGCTCAAGACTGGCCGTTACAAGGGTTTCGTTTCCAGTGAGAGAGCTCACAAAGGTGATGAGCTCATCCCGGGTTTTGCCATACTCCGGAAAAAGGAGGGCATCGTTTCCAAAGGCCTCCCATTTTTTGCCGGTTACGATTCTCATTCACCTCACCATATCAACGGCTATTGCCCCTATGACCGCGAACGTGCTTATTATAACCGTCGCGTTGAGATACTGGAGCCTGTTGAAGTGGGCTATGTAGTCTATTCCGAAAATGTATATCAGAAAGGCCGAGACAGCGTAGGAAATCAAGGCTACCGTTACGAGCCTCTTGGGAATATGGAATATCTCCTCACGCTTCAGGTTCGCGAGATTGGCCTTGGTAAGGAAGAGGTATGCCAGAACAAGGGTCATCAGGAATATAGCTAGGGAACGTTCAACGGAAATGTCCTTGGCAACGTCCCAGACTTCCCCAGTGAAGAGAAAGGGCAGGGCAAAGGTTATCGCACCGACTATCTCCTGGGCTATGTCGTCCCAGCCAAGGGAATCGGGTTTTTTCTGCTCCTCAATCTTTTCAACTTGCCTCGTGAGTTTCTCCACACTCTTACGGAGCTTCTTCAGTTCAATCACCTCGTGCTCAGGTTCGGGGTTCATCATCCCATCAGCATTGGATTCACTCATCATCGCAGAGAAACGTATCAAAGAGAGGGTTATAAAGATTGAGTAGAATCTGCTAACGTTTTTAAGTCAAGAGAGCAACCGAGGTAGGGTGAGAGAATGGCAGTCAAAGACTGTCCGGAATGTCATGGAACGGGGAAAGTTAAGGTTGGCGAGAAGGAGTGCCCCGTTTGCGAGGGCTGGGGCTACGTTCCGGCTGATTTCAAGATAGGCGATAAGCTGAAGGGCTACAGAAACCTCGACCACCTGGGAGTTGAGGATGAGGTTGACGAAATCCCATGTCCAGAGTGCCACGGCAAGGGAACGGTTCCGGTTTACGACACCTGTCCAGTCTGCGGTGGAACCGGAAAGGTCCTCGCCTGTGATATATGCGGTAAAATCAAAGGGCCCTGGGAGCCGGGAATGGACACCACATGGGTCTGTCCGGACTGCCTGAGAAAGTACAAGGTTGTCTTCATTCTCGACAAGACCTGTGACTATGAGGACGTTGAGATAGGGAGCCTTTACAAGGGAACCATTGACAGGGTGGAGCGCTTTGGCGTTTTCGTCAAGCTCAATCCCCACGTTGTCGGTTTAATCAAGCGGAAGGACCTCCTCGGTGGAAGGGAGTACATACCGGGGCAGGAAATAATCGTCCAGGTTCTTGACGTGAGGCCCGATAAGAGAGAAATTGACCTCATCGAATCACCCCAGAGGAACTACAAGACCGTTGTGATTAAGAAGGAACTTCCGGTTACACCAATAGCCGAGCTGAGCAAGGACATGGCTGGAAAAACGGTCAGAATACAGGGCAGGGTGACGCAGATACAGGTAACGGGTGGTCCAACGGTCTTCACCATAACCGACGGAACGGGAATAACATGGGCAGCCGCCTTCGAGGCCCCGGGAGTAAGGGCTTACCCGAACATAAGCGTCGGCGATATTGTTGAAATCATAGGAAAGATAGCCTTTCACTCAGGGGAGATTCAGATAGAAGTCAGCGACATGACGAGGCTCTGGGGGCCGGACGCGGCGAGGGTAAAGCAACAGATAGAGGCCGAGCTGGACAAGAGGGCCCAGCCTAAAGATGTGGGCTTCCTTGTGGAGAGTGAGGTTCTTGAGAAGCTCAAGCCCAAGATAATGAAAGCTGCATTCATGATTAGGCGGGCAATCTTTGAAGGCAGGCCGATTCTGCTGAGGCACCACTCCGATACAGACGGATACACCTCAGGTCTGGCACTAGAATACGCGATAGTCCCGCTGATAGAGAGCATCTCCCCCGACCCGCAGGCGAGGTGGAAGCTCTTCAAGAGAAGGCCGAGCAGGGCGCCTTTCTACGAGCTTGAAGATGTACTCAAGGACATAATCTTTATGATTGAGGACCATGAGAAGTTCGGCGACCCTCTGCCTTTGGTTGTCATCGTGGACAACGGCGGAACCAGCGAAGACATTCCAGCGTACAAGCGCATAAGGGCCTACGGCGTTCCGATTGTGGTCATCGACCACCACGACCCGAGGGAGTGGATTAGCGAGGACAAGGCCAGGGTTGACGAATACGTCGATGTTCACGTCAATCCCCACCACGTCAAGAGGGGCTACTACGAATTAACGGCAGGAATGCTTGCTACGGAAGTGGCTCGCTTCATCAACCCCAAGGTGGAGGACAAGATAAAGCACCTACCTGCGATAGCTGGCACAGGCGACAGGAGTAAAGCTCCTGAATTCTACCAGTACCTTGAGATAGCGAAGAAGGCCAAGGGCCTGACCGAGGAGGATTTGAAGAAAATAGCCGAGGTAATAGACCACGAGGCCTTCTACTGGAAGTTCATGGATGGGCACGGAATCATAGACGAGATTCTCCTCCTGACAGGCAACCTGCAGAGGCACCGCGAGCTCATAAACGCGATTTACCCGGAGGTGAAGGAGAAGCAGGAGAAAGCCCTAAAGGCTTCCCTGCCTCACGTCAAGAGCGTCGTTCTTCCAAACGGCATAAGGTTCAACACGATTGATGTAGAGCTCTTCGCACCGAAGTTCTCCTACCCCTCCCCTGGCAAGCTCTCCGGTCTGATACACGACCACTTCAAGGAGAAGTACGGCGAGGACAGTCCAATCTTAACGCTCGCTTATGGTCCAGACTTTGCCGTGGTGAGGGCCAGCGATGGGATGGCCTCATACGACTTCGACTTAAACGCAATAATTCCAAAACTCCAGGAGAAACTGCCGAGTGCTGGAATAGAAGGCGGCGGCCACAGCTACGCGGGTTCTATTAAGTTCTTTGAAGGCATGAGAAAAGAGGTTTTGGAGGAGTTTGCAAAGCAGGTCGTGAAGCTGAAGAGAAAGGAATGAACCTGCAAATGTTTTTAACTTCCTTTTTCTATTCATCCCGGTGAGTGCTTTGAAAATTGTTCTCGAGGTAACTTTTAGAATGGGCGGAGTCAACTTCAGGGGAACGAGATGGGAAGACAGAAACCTGGTTTTCGAGTTCGAGAGGCTTGGAGATGCATTCATTCAGGTGCTCAGCAACCAGAAGGTTGAAGTTGATGTGGAAAAGGCTCCGGAAAGGGTCCTCGTCGAGCTGAAAACGAAAGAGGGAGGAAAGGTTTTCGAGGCCTTCGAGAGGGGCGGGGTTTATTTGGCAGTGGAGCCCTAGTGCATCAACATTTTAAAACTTCCATGTAACCAATAAACGGTGGTGCCTATGTTCCTTGCCGAGTTCAAGCTCCGCTTTGGGGACAGAAAGTGGTACGTGAGGAGAATCGTTGAGGCTTCCAGCATTGAAGAGGCTGAAGAGAAGGCCAAACGCTATGCCGAGCTCATGAATAGGGGAGAGGTGAGATGGGAGCTCAGTTATGTAATGGAGGCGACGAGGCCCCTTCTAATTGGTGACGAAGAACTCAAAAAGCTGAGCTGATTTCCCCGGCGATGTTTTTCTCAATTATTTCCTTAACCTCATTAACGTTCCTCGTTTTTCCAAGGGCATACATCAGTTTCACAAGAGTTGCTTCCTTAGTCATGTCTCCAGCTGGGATTACTCCAGCTTCAAGAGCCCTCCTGCCAACTTCATACCTCGTGAGGTCTACACCCCCGTAGAGAGCCTGCGTTGTCATGACCACGGGCTTCTCGGGGGCAACCTTCGAAACTGCCTCAAGGAGGTTCCGACCCCTGTAAGGGATTCCTCCGGCGCCGTAGCCCTCAAGGACGATTCCATGAACGTTCTCAGAGATTGCAAGGAAGACCTCTGGGGAAAGACCTGGGGTTAACCTTACGTGAACGACGTTCGGGTCGAAGGAGGGGTCAAAGGCGGGCTTTCCTTGGGGAATATCCGGCCTGTGCCTCACGACGATTTCGTTTCCTTTGACGTAAGCTATGTCGGGGTAATTGATGCTCTGGAAAGCGTTCAGACCAAGGGAGTGAACCTTCGAAACCCTCGTTCCGAGCATTATTTTGTCCATAAAGGCCACGTATATCCCGGGGAAGCCATTAATGGCAAACGTCAAAGTAGTTTTCAGGTTCCTCGGCGCGTCGCTGTTGGGCTCGGTTATCGGGAGCATCGAGCCGGTTAAAACCACGGGAATCGGGACGTTTCTCAGCATGAAGCTTAAAGCTGAGGAGGTATAAGCTAGAGTGTCGGTCCCGTGGGTTATTACGATTCCATCGTATTCGTCAATGTTCTCGTAAACGGCCTTTCCGATGGTCACCCAGTCCTCTGGCTGGATTAGAGTACTGTCAAGGTTCAGAACATCCCGGGTATCAATACTAACCCCGTTTCCACTAATTCGGGCAAGCTTGAGGATTTCTCGGGCAGTTAGCTTCGCCTTGTAACCCCTCTCGGTCTTTGTGCTCGCTATGGTCCCGCCGGTACCGATGATTAGAATTCTCATCTCACCACCCGTATCCAATAGACCCAAGGTTTTTTAGTCTTTTTGACGGGAAATGAACAAAAACGAGCAGAAAAAATTGGCAGAACGTCAATCAAACTGGAGCAGAATGAATGCCAGAAATGACATGACGGAGGCAAAGAGGAAGCTATAGGTTAAGGAATAGGCGCTCCAGAGGTAGCCGGCAATCAGCGAAGCCGGAAAGGCAAAGAGCCCAACCACCGTGTGGTAGGCCCCTATAACAGTTCCCTTTTCGTAGTCCCTAGCGAGTTCGGCCATGTAGGCCCTTGGAACGGTGTCCATCACTGCCATGTAGAGGCCGTAGAGGACGAAGGCCACTATGAGAAGAACCAAACCCTCTGCAAGGGCGAAGCAGAGACTCGCCAACGCCGAGAGGAGGAAACCGACGCCAATGAGGGCCTTCTTGCTTACCCTGTCGGAGTAAACCCCTATCGGATAGGCCGAAATGGCGTAGACGAGGTTGAAGAGGGCGTAGAAAGCCGACCCCTGAAGAACGGTGTAGCCGAGTTCCTCGGCCTTCCAGAGGGTGAAGGCGTAGCTGTACCTGCCGAGGGTTCCAATAGCAACCACAATCAGGAACAGCTGGAGCGACCGGCTCCTCAACGACGAGATACCTCCTATCTTCTTCCTGACTTCACCACCGTGGTCTTTGACGAAGAGGACTATTATAACGAGCGAGAGTAGACCCGGGATTGCCGAGAACAGGAAGATTCTCCGGTAAAGGGTCTCCTTTGGCAGGTGGGAGAGAAAACCGATTAAGAGAACCGTCACGAGGGGACCTGCAACGGCACCGAGGGTGTCCATCATCCTGTGGAAGCCGAAGGACTTCCCGGTTTTTCCGTTGCTGGACTCGGCTATTAGCGCGTCGCGCGGTGCCGTCCTGATGCCCTTTCCGGTTCTATCCAAGAGCCTGAGGAGAAGGAAATCAACCCAGTTTCTTGAGAACGCCAGAAGGCCCTTGGCGAGGGTCGAGAGAGCATAGCCCGTGAAAACGAAGGCCTTCCTTCTCTTGAACCTATCGCTGAAGTAGCCAAAGACCACCTTGAAGAGGGAACTCGCGCTCTCTATTGCCCCCATTATCGAACCGCTCGCAAGCTTTCCGGCTTTTAAAACCTCAGTGAGGTAAGCCGGGACGATGGGGGCAATCATCTCACTGCTCATGTCGTTGAGAAAGCTGACCAATCCGAGCAGAAAGACGTTCCAGCTTATTCCAAAGATTTCCTTCCCCTTTTCTTCGGCCATGCTCTGACCCCCATTACTCGAGCACGTGCCTCTCGAGAACATAGCAGTGGAAGGTTCCCTCAAAAACCTTCTCGTCCCCCCTAAAAACGTCAGCCTTAACTACCTTCTTCCGTCCGAGGTCTTCAACGACTTCTGCTTTGGCTATCAGTCTATTCCCCACCTTCACGGGCTTCAGGAACCTTACCTCGGCCTTCCCGAGAACAACGGTAGGCTCGTTTACAGCCAACATCGCCGCGTAGTCGGCCAAGCCGAAAGTGAAACCACCGTGAACGAGGCCGTACTCGTCAACGGCCATCTCTTCCGTCGTTAAAAGCTCGACTTCAGCCCATCCCGGTTCAATCTTCAACGGCCTGCCAACGAGCCTTTCATTGGTCAGTCTGTGCGTCCTCTGCTCCATATCCAACACCAAAACTTTATCTATCCCTTGATAATAAAAAGCTTGATGGCAATGCACCCGCTGAAGGAGGCAGTTGAGGTCAAAGGCTCGACCGAGTTTACAAGGAGCGAGTTAGTCGGGATTCTGAGCTTTAAGTTGAGGCGCTTTTCGGTTGGCGAGGCCAAGGAGAGAATCAAGGAATGGCTTGAGGAGGGCCTATTAGAGGAGTATAATGGGGTTCTCGTAGCAAAACTCGACCTTCTCGAGGAGAAGGAAAGACCGGAGAACCTCCTGGGAGAGATGGTGGTTTACATAGCGAGAGCCCTTGGATGGACGGAGCTTGAGGTCATGGAGGGTATAAAGGCCCTCCGCGAGCGCTACGGCGATTTGGACGAGAGGGTTCTGGCTTACCTCTTCGGCCTTGAGAAGGGGATAGACATGTCCCGCTTCAAGGACAGACTTGAGGTTTAAACGCTTATTAATTCTCCAAGAGAAATTCATGAAGGGTGATACCTATGCCGGAGGAGGCACTCATAGTTGTGGACATGCAGAGGGACTTTATGCCGGGGGGAGCCCTTCCCGTTCCAGAGGGAGACAAAATAATCCCGAAATGCAACGAGTACATAAGGAAGTTCAGGGAGAAGGGGGCTCTCATAGTTGCAACCCGCGACTGGCACCCGGAGAACCACATAAGTTTCAAGGAACAGGGCGGACCATGGCCGAGGCACTGCGTTCAGAACACGCCCGGGGCGGAGTTCGTCGTTGACCTACCGGAGGATGCGGTTATAATCTCGAAGGCTACCGAACCAGACAAGGAAGCCTATTCCGGTTTCGAGGGAACGAACCTGGCTGAGATTCTGAGGGAAAAAGGAGTCAAGAGGGTTTATATCTGTGGTGTCGCTACCGAGTACTGCGTTAAGGCAACGGCTTTAGACGCCCTAAAATACGGCTTTGAGGTTTACCTGCTGAGCGACGCTGTGAAGGGCATCAATCCTGATGACGAGAGCAAAGCTCTTGAGGAACTGAAGAAGGCCGGCGTGAAGATTCTGTGAGCCTTTTCCATTCTTTAAGCAGAACGAGGAGAAGGTTAAGGACTATAGGCCCGACTATGAGGCCCTTCAACCCCATCGCCCATGTTCCGCCAATCATCCCTATGAAAACCAACGTTTCATCAAGCTCCGTATCCCTGGCAACGAGCATGGGCCTTATCGTGTAGTCTGGCATCGGCGAGACAAGGAAAAAGCCGTAGAGGGCTATGCCAAGGGCGTGGAGGTATGCCCCTTCAACGGCGAAGTACACTGCCGCAGCGAGCCAAATCATCCAGCCCTCAAAGAGGGGAACGAAGGAGAAAGCAAAGGTCAGGAAACCGGCAACTATGGCCGTGTACAGGTCCGAAACGCGGAAGATAATGAAACCAACCGTCATGAGGATTCCCTTGGCGACGTTTAGGAGGAGCCATGCCCTGACGAGGGCGGACAGAGTTTTGTTCACACTTTCAAGGATTTCCTCGCCGAGTTCACGGTTTTTATCTGGGAGGAGGGCGTAAACCTGTTCTCTGATTTCCTCGCCGTAGGCCAGGGCGTAGTAGTAGGTGAAGAAGAAAACAACGAGCTGAAGGACGTAGGAGGGAATTGAGAAGGCTTCCCTCGAAACGTAGTCAGCCAATTTTGGAACTACCTGGTCCTGAAAGTGCTGGAGGAAGTTGAGGACGTCCGGAGGGAGCGAGAGTGTGAGTAACCAGTTGAAGACGTTTACAACGCTGTCATAGAAGGACATAGCAACCTGAACAGAAACGAGGAGCAGTTCAAGTGTCAAAGCTCCGCCAAAGAGGAGCATCGAAAGGCTGATTGCCAGTGCGGAGCGTTTTTTTCCGACCCTTTTGGAGAGTCTTCTCTGAAGGGGATACGATGCATAGGCAAGTACGAGCCCAAAGAAGATGGGAGTAATCAAGGGATGCACTACCCTCCACGTTACGTAAAGTATAACAGCTATAACCGCGCCCCAGGCGAGTTCCTCGGCATTCATCTCAGGGTTTTTATATCGGACCCTATAAAAATTCGCCGGTGGTAACATGGAAGAGGGTCTCATTGGGAAGTTTGAACTCTACATCGAAAGGGGGGACCAGCTTGTGGAAGAAGGCAGGTATGGAGAGGCGTACGAGGCGTACCTTGACGCTCTGAAAACCCTCGGCGCGCTGGTAGTCTACAGGGAAACGGGCATGCTCGTCCCGGCCGAGAAACTTGAAGGCTTCCTCGGGAAGTATCCTAGGCTTGAGGAAGCCCTGAGGAAGTTCTCCACCTTGACCGGATGCGAGGAAACGGCAAGGGCTTTAAGGAATGAGCTGGAAGAACTGAAGGGGAAGATGAGTTTGCCGAGTTCCGAGCGGTGACGAGACTCAACCCCTGACCCAGAGCGAGCCTATGCCCCCACTACACTGGGAGGCCGTGTTCACGAGAACTCTAGCAAAGCCCCTATCGGCGTTTAGCCGGACAGTGACACGGCCCCTCCTCGTCAGGAAGAGCAGTTCAATTTTACTCAAGTGGACTCGAACCTTCGGCGAGCCCCTCAGGTAGAGTACCCCATACCTTTTCCTGCCCCACAGGGAACTTATCTCTATGGACTTCCCGGAGAAGAACAGCGAGAGCCTGACGTCCTCAGGAGTTACCGGTTCGCCTTCAAGGTAAACCGTCCCCCTTCCCGTGCCCAAGTAGAGGGAGTTCGATAAACTGTCAACGTACCTCCCCAAAGCTTCATAAACGGTTCCATCCATTGGTCTCACCATAGGTGTTTGGGGGTCAAAGTATATCGGTAATTGGTCGTTAACGGTGATTGCCATGAGGATTGTTTCAGCCGACACCGGTGGGGCGTTACTGGATAAGAACTACGAGCCGATAGGTCTCATAGCAACCGTCGCGGTGCTCGTGGAAAAACCCTACAAGACGGCGACGCTGAGCAGGGTAAGGTATGCAGACCCCTTCAACTACGACATGAGCGGGAGGCAGGCGATAAAAGATGAGGCGTTTCTGGCAGTTGAGCTGGCCAGGGAAGTTAAGCCGGACGTAATTCACCTCGACTCGACGATAGGTGGCATAGAGGTTAGAAAGCTCGACGAACCAACGATTGACGCTTTGAGCATAACCGACCGCGGAAAGGAGGTCTGGAAGGACCTCGCCAGGGACCTGCAACCCCTGGCAAAGGCTTTCTGGGAGGAAACGGGAATAGAGATAATAGCGATAGGCAAGTGGAGCGTTCCAGTGAGGATAGCGGAGATTTACTCGGGGATATATACGGCCAAATGGGCTATCGACTACGCGAGGAAGAACGGGAAAGTCATTGTTGGCCTTCCGAGGTATATGAGCGTCGAGATAAGACCCGGAAAAATCTACGGGCAGAGTCTAGACCCGAGGGAAGGAGGTCTCTTTGGGGAAATTGAAGCGGAAACCGATGGAATCGGCTGGGAGCTTTATCCCAACCCCCTCGTGAGGAGGTACATGGTGCTTGAAGTGTGGAGGGAGTGAGAAATAGATTTTAACCCTTTCCACCTTAAACCTCCCAGGTGATGCTATGCCAACCATAACCATAAGGGTGAACGTTCCTGACAACATTGACCCCGAAGAACTCAGACGTCTTTTAGAGCTCGAACTCGTTAAGCGAGAGCTGGAAAAAAGAAAAGAAAAACCGAAAGGTGACTTTAGGAGACTAAAAGGAATCCTTGGAAAGGCAGATTTTGAGGAACTCCAGAAGTACGAACTGGAGGCTGAGTTTGGTGATTTATATTGATGCAAACGTCATGTACAGTTATCTCTTTGAGACACCAATGAGCGAAAGTGCTGAGGCAATTCTTGAGCACCCGAGCAAGGTCACAAGCAAAACCACCGTGAACGAAGCTATATACGTCTCTTTTAGAAAACTAGCGCGAGGAGAGGGCATAACAAACATTCACGACCTCAAGAGGTTCGTCAAGGAAGAAAAAGGCAAGGTTCTTCTTCGAAAATCCTATTTTCTTGTCATGGAGCTGATTGAGCTAGCAGGTGTTGAACTCATCGATGAGGAGGATAATTTCGAGGTTATTGCGAGAACATCTGAAAAATACAGCCTTCTACCTAATGATGCCACTATAGTTGCAACTTGTATAAAGCACAGGATAACCGAAATCGCCACGTTTGACAAGGACTTTGAAAATGTTTCGTTTCTGAAAATAGTGAGGGGCTAAGCCCCCTTCTCCAGCTCACTCGGGAACTTTATGGCATCGAAGGGGCACGTCTGGTTGCAGACGCCACAGCCCGTACAGAGCAGGCCGTCTATTTTTACCTTGTTCGTCTTCGGGTCGTAAACGAGCGCTGGGCATCCGGTCAGGAGTATGCACGCCTTACAGCCGGTGCACTTCTCTTCAACGACAAGCGGTATCTCGCCTATCTCACCGCGCCTTATCACCGGAATGACGCATTCGCGCTTTGCTATTATCACCGCCGGCCCTTCCACCTGCATGGCCTCCTTTATCGCTTCCCTCGTCTGCTTAAGGTCGTAGGGGTCAACTGTCTTAACGTACTTGACACCCAGTGCTTTAACCAGCGCCTCTATGTCAATCTCGTTGAATTTCCTTCCCGTTTCACTCCCACCGGTTCCCGGGTGTGGCTGGTGGCCAGTCATAGCTGTAGTCCTGTTGTCGAGTATCATGACAAGAACGTTCAGGTTCTTGTAGACGGCATCAATTAAGGGCTGGATTCCATTGTGGAAGAAGGTCGAATCGCCTATGGTTGCTATTATCTTCTTGTCCATGACGACGCTCTGGCCGTTCGCTAAGCTTATGCTCGCACCCATTACGTATTCCGTCCAGATAGCTTCGAGCGGCGGGAGGAGCGATAATGCGTAACAACCTATGTCACCGTGGATTGGAACTGAGTAGCGGCCGAGCTTGAGGTCGCGGAGGGCATCTAACGCGGCGCGGTAGCTTCCTCTGTGAGGACAGCCGGGACACATCACCGGTGGCCTCTTAGGTGCTAAGCTTTCGGCGTACTTGACTTCCTCCGGCTTCTCGTAGGTTTCGCCTTCCTCGCCTATGAGTCTTAAGAGTGCGTTCCTGACGAGGCTCGGCGTCAGCTCGCCTTCAAGCGGGAGGTGGCCGGTTCTCTTACCGTATATCGGGATTCTCAAGCCGGCCTCGTAGGCCACTATCTTAACCTCCTCCTCAAGGAAGGGAGCGCCGTCCTCGACCACTATCGCGTAGTCCACACTCTTCAGGAAGTCAAGGACGAGCTTTCTCGGGAGCGGGTGGGGGGTTGAGAGCTTGAGAACCTTGAAGTCCACGTTGAGCTTCGGAAGTATTTCCCTCACGTAGTTGTAGGGCGCCCCCTCGACGATTATTCCGATTTTTCCACTCCCCTCGACCCAGTTGAAGGGCATCGAGTTGAACTCCTCCTCGATTTTAGCGAGAGTCTCATTCAACCAGCGGTGCCTTTTCCTGTTGCCCTCCATGCTAGCTCTCACGTACCTTTCAATGTCCTTCTTGAAGACCGGCTTCCGGTTTAGCTCGACGAATTCTCCAACTTCCACATCGGCCGTCGTGTGGTTTACCCTCGTGGTCGTGCGGAAGATTATGGGGACCTTATAGCGCTCGCTCAGTTCGTAGGCGTACTTTATGATGTCATGAGCCTCCTGCGGGTCGGCTGGTTCGAGAACCGGGAGAAGGGAGAGCTTTCCATAATACCTGTCGTCCTGTTCCGTTTGAGAGGTGTGTGGCCCAGGGTCATCCGCGACGAGAATTACAAGACCACCCTCAACGCCCGAATAGGCCAGACTCATTAGCGGGTCAGCTGCCACGTTCAGACCAACGCACTTCATGGTAACGAGAGCCCTTAATCCCGTGTAGGCAACGCCGGCGGCTTCCTCTAAGGCGACTTTCTCGTTCGGCGCCCACTCAGCGAAGACCTCAGGCTTGAGCCTTGCGATGGTTTCTATAACCTCAGTTGAAGGCGTTCCTGGGTAACCCGTTGCAAAAACGACACCGCTCTCAAGAGCGCCGTAGGCTATGGCCTCGTTCCCCATAAGAAGCTTTTTTTCGCGCCTTTCAGCTTTTATCTTCACTGAATCAGAAGGGTGAGCTTTAACGGCCTCCATAACACCACCGGCAAGAATACAACCGGAGGGTTAAAACCCTACCTTCAAAAAGACGTCAAGATTTTCGAAAAGTTTTCGAAGAACCCTTATATACCGTTGCCCTAAATTTACAATATGAAAGTTCGCGAACTCCTCGAGCTTTTGGACGAGACGATTGGATACCTAAGGATAGCACTCGTAACGAACCAGCAGAGGATTTTTGAAAGTCCGTTCACCAGCTACGAGTTTGCCCAGAGGGCTGTAGAGATTCAGGAGGACCTGAAGGATTTAGAAAAGCTCAGGGCTGAGCTTGAGAAACTGAATCCGGAGAGCGATGTTGAGGAGCACTACTCAAAGGAAGAGGTTGAGAGACTCTTGAAGATGCTCGAACTCCTCAGGAAGAGCGAGAGCCATGTTTACTGAAGGCCTCCCTGAGGGCTTTCTCTTCTTTAGGGCTGAGCCTGTTCATCAGCCAGCGCTCCTTCAGGTTTAGGTTCTCGTCCTCCAAATCGAGGACGGCCTTCCTAACGCCTCCCCGTGGGTTTTTGCTGTCTCCCTTCCAGCGCGGGATAACGTGGAGGTGGATATGGGGAACGGTTTGGCCTGCTTCTTTTCCAAGGTTCATGCCGACGTTAAATGCCTCCGCCTCCAGTGTCTCCCTGAGGACTGCCATAGCGAGCTCCATGCCCCTGATAAGCGCCAGCTTTTCCTCCTCGCTGAGCTCTCCCCAGCGCTCAACGTGCCTCCTCGGAACGACGAGGAGATGCCCTCTGCTGGCGGGATAGGCATCAAGGAGAATTCTTATTAGGTCGTCCTCATAAATGAGCTGTTCTTTTTGGGGCCTGCAGAACGGGCATTCCATCGGCAACACCAAAGGCTTAAAATCTTCCTGCTTAAAAAAGCCCCCGGTGGTGACATGGGGGAGCTTAAGGTTTTGGAAAAAACGTATCGCAAGTTCATCTCAGTGGGACTGCTGATGCTCCTGCTCGGCTTCGCGTTGCTCATATTCAAACCCCTCGGGAAGGCTTCCCTTTACCTCGGCTTGATAATCTTCGCGCTGGCCTTCATACCCCTTGAGCTTGCCAAGAGAACCGCGAGGAAGATGGCGATGGTAGCCTTTAGGGGTGAATAGAAAAGCTTAATAGAAAACCCGGCAACTATTGAAAAGGAGTGAGAAAAAGGGGTGATGTAGAATGGCGTTTGTACCACCGCAGGCTGGCTACGACCGGGCGATAACCGTTTTCAGCCCGGACGGAAGGCTGTTCCAGGTAAACTATGCAAGAGAGGCCGTAAAGAGGGGAGCAACGGCTGTGGGAGTGAAGTGGAAGGACGGCGTCGTTCTCGCTGTCGAGAAGAGAATCACGAGCAGGCTAATAGAACCGAGGAGTTACGAGAAGATTTTCCAGATTGACGACCACATAGCGGCAGCGCCGAGTGGTATAATAGCCGACGCAAGGGTTCTCGTTGATAGGGCCAGGCTGGAGGCTCAAATATACCGCCTCACCTACGGCGAACCGGTTCCGCTCACCGTTCTGGTGAAGAAGATATGTGACCTCAAGCAGGCCCACACCCAGTACGGTGGAGTACGGCCCTTCGGAGCGGCCCTTCTCATGGCCGGCGTTAACGAGAAGCCGGAACTCTACGAGACCGACCCGAGTGGTGCCTACTTCGAGTGGAAGGCGGTGGCGATAGGCAGTGGAAGGAACGTGGCGATGGCCATCTTTGAGGAGCACTACAGCGACGACATAGACAGGGAAGGGGCAATAAAGCTCGCCGTGCTGGCCCTCGCAAAGACTCTCGAGGAGCCAACGGCCGACTCGATAGAGGTAGCTTACATAACCACGGAGGAGAGAAGATGGAAGAAGCTCCCGAAGGAGGAGCTTGAGAAGTACCTCAACGAGGTTCTCGAGGAAGTTAAGGAGGAGGAAGTCGAGGAGAAGGCCGAGGATTACTCCGAGCTCGACCAAAACTACTGAGGTGACGGGCGATGCCGATTAGCGTTGATAAAGCGGTAATCGCCCGTCTTAAGACGCACGGCGAGACGTTTGAGATACTGGTTGACCCTTACTTGGCTAGAGACTTCAAAGAGGGCAAGGAAGTCCCGATAGAGGAAATCCTCGCCACCCCTTACGTTTTCAAAGATGCCCACAAGGGAGACAAAGCGAGTGAACACGAGATGGAGAAGATATTCGGAACCAGCGACCCCTACGAGGTTGCGAAGATAATCCTCCAGAAGGGCGAAGTTCAGCTCACCGCGGAGCAGAGGAGGCAGATGCTCGAGGAGAAGAAGCGCTACATAGCGACGATAATCCACAGACATGCAGTTGACCCGAGAACCGGTTATCCCCACCCAGTTGACAGAATCCTCAGGGCCATGGAAGAGGCTGGGGTTCACATAGACCTCTTTAAAGATGCCGAGGCACAGGTTCCAAAGGTGATAAAGGCAATCCGACCGCTCCTCCCAATAAAGCTTGAGGTTAAGATAATAGCCGTCAAGATACCGGGGGACTACGTCGGAAAGGCTTACGGCGAAGTTAGAAAGTTCGGAACCATAAAGCGTGAGGAGTGGGGAAGCGACGGCTCGTGGATGTTCCTCATCGAGATTCCTGGAGGAGTCGAGGAGGAGTTTTATGAGAAGCTTAACGCCCTGACGAAGGGCACTGCCGTAACTAAACTTATAGAGAGGAAGGGACTATGAGGAGGATTTTTGTAAAACCAAGGGAACTCGTAGTCCCTGGGACTTTGTTAGCCCAGGGACCCTTTAAGAACGGTAGAGGGACTTTCAGGGAAGGCAACAGGATTTACTCGACGGTTATAGGACTCGTTGAGATACGAGGAGACCTCATAAGGGTGATTCCCCTGGAAGGGCCCTACATACCAGAGGTCGGCGACAACGTCCTCGGAAAGATAGTAGACGTGAAGTTCTCCAACTGGACTGTTGACATAGGGGCACCCTATCAGGCGAACCTACGCGTTCAGGATGCGGTAGAGGAGCGCATTGACCTGCTCAAGACAGACCTGAGGAAGATTTACGACATAGGAGACATAATCTACGCCAAGGTGAAGGCCTTCAACGAGATAAACCAGATTGACCTCACGACGAAGGGCATGCCCTTCAAGGGAGGCCCCCTCAGGGGAGGCCAGCTAGTTACGATAACGCCCTCAAAGGTTCCGAGACTTATCGGAAAGGGTGGCTCGATGATTAACATGATTAAGAAACTGACCGGGACGAGGATTATAGTCGGCCAGAACGGCTGGGTCTGGGTGAGCGGAAGGAACGACGAACTTGAGAAGCTCGCCATAGAGGCCATACTCAAGGTTGACCGTGAGAGCCACACCCAGGGATTAACCGATAGGGTCAAGGAGTACCTGCTCTCAAGGCTCAAGGAACTCAAGGAGCAGGGAGTTATTGAGGAAATCCCCCAGCTTGATGAGAAGGAAGGTGAGGACGATGATGGGCAGGCCTGAAGGTTTAAAGCTCATTGACGAGAACGGTAGAAGGTTGGACGGTAGAAAGAAGTACGAGCTCAGGCCCATTAAAATGGAGGTTGGTGTTCTCAAGAACGCTGACGGCTCGGCCTACGTTGAGTGGGGCAAGAACAAAATAATGGCGGCCGTTTACGGTCCAAGGGAAATACACCCCAAGCACCTCCAGAGGCCCGACAGGGCAATCCTGCGCGTTCGCTACAACATGGCTCCCTTCAGCGTTGAAGAGCGCAAAAAGCCCGGCCCGGACAGGAGGAGCGTCGAGATAAGCAAGGTTATAAGGGGAGCGCTCGAGCCGGCTTTGATTCTCGAAATGTTTCCGAGAACTGCAATAGACGTCTTCATAGAGGTCCTCCAGGCGGACGCTGGAACGCGCGTTGCTGGAATAACCGCCGCTTCCCTCGCCTTGGCCGACGCTGGAATACCGATGAAGGACCTCGTAGCCGCGTGCGCCGCAGGGAAGATAGACGGCGAACTCGTTCTTGACCTCAACAAGGACGAGGACAACTACGGTGAGGCCGACGTTCCCGTTGCCATAATGCCACTCAAGAACGACATAACGCTCCTCCAAATGGACGGCTACCTGACAAGAGAGGAGTTCATCGAGGCAGTAAGACTTGCCATCAAGGGAGCGAAGGCCGTCTATCAGAAACAGAGGGAAGCGCTTAAAGAAAAATATCTCCGCATAGCCCAGGAGGTGGCAGGCAATGAGTGAGATGGAAGTCATGGCCAGCATAATGCGCGACCACATCATAAATCTCCTCAGGGAGGGCAAGAGGATTGATGGTCGCTCCTTCGAAGATTACCGCGATTTGGAAATCAAGGTGAACGTCATAGAGAAGGCCGAAGGCTCGGCGTGGGTCAAGTTAGGCAACACGCAGGTTCTTGTTGGAATAAAGGTTGACCTCGGCGAGCCGTTCCCAGATTTGCCGGACAGAGGGGTTATGACGACCAACGTCGAACTCGTCCCGCTGGCTTCGCCAACGTTTGAACCCGGCCCACCGGACGAGAATGCCATAGAGCTCGCCCGTGTCGTTGATAGGGGAATCAGAGAGAGCCAGGCCGTTGAGCTTGAAAAGCTCGTAATAGTCCCGGGCAAACTCGTAAGGGTTGTCTTCATAGACGTTCACGTTTTGGACCACGACGGCAACTTGCTCGACGCGAGCGGAATAGGGGCCATAGCGGCCCTGATGAGCACCAGAATTCCAAAGATAGAATACGACGAGGAGAGCGGTGAAGTGAAGATACTTGACGAGTACGAGCCCCTCCCAGTGAGGAGAATACCCATTCCAGTTACGTTCGCCAAGATAGGCAACACCATGATAGTTGACCCGAACCTCGACGAAGAGCGCGTCATGGACGGCAGGATAACCATAACCACAGACGAGAACGGCCACATCTCCGCCGCTCAAAAGGGTGAGAGCGGTGCCTTCAAGCTCGAGGAAGTAATATACGCAGTTGACACCGCCTTCAAAAAGGCCGAAGAAATAAGGAAAATCGTTCTTGAGGCCGTTGGGGGAGCCTGATTCTTTCCTCTTTTTCGGTGGTTGCCATGGACTTTATGAGTATAATCGCATCGGTCATCTTTGCGGGTTTTGCCGTCAGAACAGTTTACCTCCTCATGAGAGAGGAGAGGAAGAAGAATTTACTCCTCACAACGGCCCTCTGGGGACTGGCTCTTCTCGTTTGGGGCCTCTACATAGCGGGGAAACAGGGCTGGAACATTTCAACCGTTCTGGTAATTCTTTCCGGGATAACAGCCTTTATACTCTCGTTCCTCGGCCTTTTCAAGCTCCGTGAGGAGAATCCCGAAGAGTTTGGGAAAGAGCTATAAAGGAAAAGACATAAAACTAAACGGCTTTACGATTAACCGGGGGGAATACCTATGGGATTGTTTGACAGCCTTAAAAAGAAGGAGAGCAAGCCTAAAATGAAACCTCCCGCGAGTGTTAAGAAGGAGGTTGCTCCCAGACATGACATCGATGTTGTACCCGTTGAGGAAGATGTTCTTGCTAAGGAACTAATTAAACCACAGGTTCGCTATTTGAAGAAGATAACCGTAACCAGCTACTCCGACCTCGAAAGGATTTCCAGCGAGCTCCAGGAGGGTAACATCGTTTTAGTTGACCTAACGCCTCTCGAGAAGAGGCCCGATGTCCTCGAGAAGGTTGCTGAGCAAATTAAGGGTATGGTTAGTGCCTTAGGTGGACAGGCGGCTAAGATATGCAAAGCCGAGATTAAACTTATTCTCGTCCCCGAGGACATAAAAATCGCCAAGTGAGGCTTTTATTTTTCAAACTTCAAACGATACCATGCCTTTATAAAGGCGTTTTTCTGTTCTTTCCCCGGTGATGCTCATGGGTGAAAAAAAAGGCGAGAAGGTTAACGTTAATCCCGAGCTCGGCGAGGTTCAGGTCATAAGCCTTGGAGACTGCCCAATTTGCGGTGGAAAAGGGACGTTAAAGGCCATACAGCACATCCACGAGATTCCATACTTCGGCAAGGTCATGGAGAGCACGATATACTGCGAGAAGTGTGGCTACAGAAACGCTGACGTCATGATACTCGAGGACAGGCCGCCGAAGCTCTACACAGTAAGGGTTGAGAACGAGAAGGACCTTTTCACGAGGGTCGTGAGGAGCAAGAGCGGGACGATAGAGCTTGAGGAGATAGGGGTTAAGATTGAACCCGGGCCCGCTGCGGAAGGCTTCATAACCAACGTCGAAGGCGTTCTAGAGAGGGTCCGCGAGACCCTTCTAATGGCGAGGGAGTTCAAAAAACAGGAGGGCGACGAAGAGGCGGTGAAGAAGGCCGATGAGATACTAGAGTACATCGAAGAGGTCAAGGAGGGCAAAAAACCCTTGACAGTTAAGATAGCGGACCCCTTCGGCAACAGCGCCCTGATAGGTGAGAAGGTCAAGAGCAGGCTTTTGAGTGAAGAAGAAATCAAAAAACTCAGCCTAGGACCCTACAAAGTCGTTGAACCGGAAGTGGCAGAGAACACTAAAGAAAGCAAGGAGGAACATCAGGGGTAAAAGTACTCCCTAGCGAGCAGGTCCTCTATCAGGGCCCTAACCCAGGGCTTTCTCGTTTTTCTTGAGAGGTGGATTATTCCTTCCACGTGGATTCCGTACCTCTCCTTCATCTCCTCCCTACCCATAGGTCTTTCGAATAGAAAGGGCCTTTCTATTGTAAAGACGTAGCCATAGTCCCTTATGTAATTGCCCAGCCATTTCTTCCCGTTCTCGCCGTGGACGAGGGTCAAACCGCTCGTATCTTTTGCAATCTCCCAGAGGGTATCGAGGTCAGCCTTTATGACCTCCCCCACCTCAAAACCTCCAGCTATCGTCCCCCTCTTCGTTAAGGTCTGCTCCTCATGGAGGCCAAGTCTCCTCAGCGTGTCCCTGAGCTCGTAGGGGTTTCCCCGCGCTATGTAGAGGAAAACGAGGTCGCCCTCCTCGAAGGCCTTCCTCTTCCTAATTTCAACTGTCTTGAGACCCCTGAATATCAGCTCCGCGTAGACTTGGTGGAGCGCTATGACGTGCTCCATGGTTTCACCGCTCTAAACTAGAGACAGGGTTAAAAAGTGTTATTGCCACGGGATAACGATGACTAAACTTAGAAAAATCCTCGTGAGGGACGAAAAGCTCTGGAAGGCAGGTATCACTTTCTTGACCCTACCCTTAGTCCTTCTCGTTGTTGGAATAACCACTAAAAGACTCATCTATGCTTTACCCAACGTTTTCATCGCCCTAGCGTTTCTTATTTTATCAACTCGATTCCGAGCAGTTAGATTAGACTGTAACGGAAAAATGTTTCTCCTGATTCCGGATTACTCCACATCCACCCTAATCCTCAGGGACTCGAAGGGAAAGGTTCTCTCCAAAACTTTCTTCCCGCTTTTCGAGGAGGAAAAACTCGAAACTCCCTGCGGAACGCTGGAGGTCCACGCGATTAGACATCGCTTCGGGAAGGTGAAACTCAGGATAAAATTGGGAAACGAGGAAATCACCCTTCCCTGAGCCTTAGAGATGCCTTTACCAGGTCGCTCACCACACCACTGGCCGTTTCTTTGAGCCCGGCCCCAGCGCCTTTAATGAGTAACTTTCCGAGAAGGTCGCTCTCGATTAGGGCAACGTTTTCATTAGTCGAAACCGCAAGCGGGCCCATTACCTCCTCGGGGGCGACGGTTACATTCCCATCCTCGACGGTAGCAACCAGCCGTATCCTCCTGCCCTTCGCAAGGGCCCTCTTAACCTCGTCAACGGTTACC
>NZ_WAKV01000013.1 GCF_015523185.1 Thermococcus sp. | reverse complement strand
GCCTCATCGTGGAGCGCGTGCTTCACAGCCGTTATCCGGAACTCTTCAGGCTACAGAGGAGCTGCCACTCCGTCCACAGGGAGGGAGACGACTACGTCCCCTGCGGGAAGTGCTTCAAGTGCAACGGCGTCCTGACGTTCCTCCTCGCCAACGGGATAGATCCAACCCTGATAAAGTACAAACCGGAGCACGTTACAGGCCTTGCCGAGCGTATAAAGGCTGGAAAAATTCGTTTGGATAAGGATGAGCTTGAGCACTCACTGTACCTCATAAAGCGGAGAAATCCAGACTTCCCGCTCGAAGGGAAGCCTCACTGGCACGTCGAGATGCTTCACTTCGACGGCAGGAACTCGGGGTTTGACGCCATCCCGGAGGAGTTCCGCGAGGGAATTTACAGACTGCTGGAACCCTACACGAAGGGCTACGTTTACCTGAAGGATGACCACTGGGTCAGAATATCACGTAAGGAGGCGATAAGCGGTGTTCTCGAGGAGGAAAAAGCCCCCTGAACTACCGCCAGTTGAGAAGACCGCGGGGGAATTTAGGGTCGTTGACGGTGAGGAGTACCTCGACGAGATATTCGAGAACGATATGAAGATAAGCCGCTCCTTCACGCGCTTCCAGCTGAGCAATGAGGAATATGAAGAGAACTACGAGAAAGTCATCAAAAGCCTCCTCTCAACGGGCGAGCACAAGTTCTTCGTGGCTGTTGACAAATACGGCCGCTACCTCGGCCACGTCTGGGTCTGTCTGAAGGTTGATACCGTGGATTTTGTTCCATCGGCCTACATATACGACATCGAGACCCTCTTCCCGGGGATAGGGATAGGGAGCGCTCTCCTGGAGAAGGCAGAGGAGTGGGCGAGGAAGAACGGGGCAAGGAAAGTCTCCCTGAGGGTTGACGTTAACAACCCTGCGAGGAAGTGGTATTCCGAAAAGGACTACTCTGAGAGGGCGGTTATTATGGAGAAGCCTCTTTAACGTCCGGTTTCAAACTTTCTGTTTTGGAAACCTTTTTCTCCAGTATCCCCATGGCTCTGCTGATGATCGTGAGGGGCAGGATAGTCCTAAAGGAGCGCTCCGTGCCGTTTGAAGTCGCGAGGACTGGGAAGGGTTTATCCCTGAGAATCGAACTGCCCGGGAACCCGCTCGAGTACTCCGTGGACTGCCCGTGCCTTGAGCCGCTGGAGCTCCTCGGTTTTTTCTTGCCGGCTCTGGAGGGGGAGCTGGGTGAGATAGAGGGAGTTTTCGTTGAGAGGATTGAAGGGTCCACCAGAGGAAGACTCATGGAGAGACTCCGGAAATTATTTAATCCGCAGGAACAATAGGATGACGGTGGTAAGATGGGAACCCCTGCCAAGAAAGTCCAGCTCATGATAACCTACCCTCACCTGCGAAAGTTCTTCAAGAAGGCCCCGAGTTTGGAGGAAGTCAGGAAGGCCCTTTCCGGCATCGAGGGAGAGCTGAGCGAGGACGTGATCAGGGAGAGGGAGGAGGAATGGAGGTAGCCTTCTTTGACACGAGTGCACTGGTGAAAAGGTATCACGTTGAGCGGGGAACCGCTCTCGTTGACGACCTAATGAAGCAGTATGTTGTGGCGATCTCCGAGCTTGCCATAGTGGAGCTTACCTCTGCCCTGAACAGGAGATATTTGAGCGGCCATATAACCCGCTCAAAGCTCGAATGGGTTCTCGAAAGGTTCTATCTTGACTTGGAGGACTACGTTATCGTGCCGCTAACAAGCGATACTTTGAGCTTGGCCACCACACTCGTTCTCAAACACGGCCTTAAGACCCTCGATTCTCTTCAGCTCGCCTCTGCATTGAAAATAAAAGACGACCTAAGCCTCTTTGTGACGTTTGATGAAAGGCTGAAGAAAGCTGCAGAAAAGGAAAACCTCAAAGTTGCCCCTTGAACAGCCTCTTTAAGTTCCTCTCAAAAGGTGGCCAGACAACGCCCCTGTCGGTTATTATCCCGGTGAGGTACTTGTGTGGAGTAACGTCGAAGGCTGGATTGTAGACGTCAACATCGGGGGCAATCTTACAGCCACCGCAGGTTAAAACCTCTTCGGGCTTTCTCTCCTCTATGGGTATCTCATTCCCGCTTTTAAGAGAGAGGTCTATCGTCGAGAGCGGTGCAACGGTAAAGAACGGTATCCCGTGCTCCTTAGCAAGAACCGCCAGGGTGTAGGTTCCTATCTTGTTGGCGAAGTCGCCGTTAGCAACAATCCTGTCCGCTCCGACTATTATGGCATCGACCTTTCCCTGTTGCATTACGAAGCCCGCCATGTTGTCGGTTATCAGCTTTAGGGGAATACCGTCGTAGTGGTACTCCCACGCGCTTAACCGGGCGCCCTGGAGAACGGGTCTCGTCTCGTCCACCCAGAGGAGCTTCAGCGTTTCGTCCTTGTGCATTACCCTCAGCACAGCGCCAACAGTCCCGAGCTGGACCGTTGCAAGGCTTCCGGCGTTGCAGTGGG
>NZ_WAKV01000012.1 GCF_015523185.1 Thermococcus sp. | reverse complement strand
TTCGTTTGGTGTTAAACCCCGTCTTGAGTTGCTTCTGAAGGGTACACAACTGATTTCTGCCAGTTTGGTGAGAAGGGCATTTTTCACCCTCATACCTTCCGTCCGATAAGTATACCCAGAACTATCAGGACAAGGCCAGTGAGAGTTCCAGGCATTATGTCCTCACCAACAACGAGGAATATAAACACTAAGCTAAGGAAGGGTATGAAGTAGGCCAAATTCGAGGCGAATGCAACATCGTCCTCAACGGCTTTGTACCAGATGAGGAACGTAACCCCCATTTCAAATAGGCCAACGTAGACAGCCCCAATGAGGCCCTCGACCGGAGGTATGGAGAACCCGCCGGCGAAAGCAAGAAGCACCGACACGTAAGCAAAACCAAAGAGAAAGTTCCAGAATGTCTTCTCTATGAGTGACCTCTTGTCCCTAAGGTTCAACAACCAGTAGGTGGCCCAGACCACCGCGCTCCCGAGACCGAGGGCGACTCCTACTAGGTCAGAAAAGTTCAGGTTCGTCAAGTTTCCCCTCGTGACCACGATTAGAGCACCAAGAAAGCCAATGAAGAGCCCAAAGAGAATTTTGACTCCCGGCCTCTTTCCGAGGAGAGGAACCGATAGAAGGACGAGCATAAGGAGCCCCTCGTAGGCCGAAAAGAGGAGGAGGTAGTAAAGGACAATCAGAAAGCCGAGGTAAGCGAAACGTAGGTTCTCCTTTCGGGGAGAGAACTCACTGGAGTGGAGAAGGCCAAATACGATGAGAGATGTTAAGGATGAGTAGAAGAGTAAATTGATGGGACCCATGTAGCGCAGGGAGAACTTGAAAGCGCTCGCGACTGTAGACCAGAGCAAAACTGCACCAATGGCGTGCTTTTTGGACAGGGAGAAAAAAGAGAAATTGAAGTTCTTAAAAATTCACTCCTCCCTAAAGGCCCCATACTTTTTGGGGTCGTAGAAGGGCGGAGCAACAGTTATGGCCTTCTTGGGCTTGCCCCTGATTTCCACTTCCATTTCAAGGCCAGGCTTGGCGTACTCCTCTTTAACGAAGGCTATTCCAATGCCAATTCCGAGGAGCGGGGAGAGTGTCCCGCTCGTGACTTCGCCAATGGGCTCGCCGTTAGCAAGAACGCGGTAGCCCTCCCTTGGAATGCCCTTCTCGACCATCTTGAAGTGAACGAGCTTCCTTCCCAAACCGCGCTCCCTCTGCTTGAGGAGGGCATCTTTCCCTATGAACTCCTTGTCCCAGAATATGGCGAAGTCAAGGTTTGCCTGGAGAGGAGTAACCTCATCTATATCGGTACTGAGAAGCTGAAGCTCCTTGGTCTCGTTGCCGTAGAGCGTGTAGCCGGCCTCAAGCCTGAGTGTATCGCGAGCCCCAAGGCCAGCGGGCTTTATTCCATACTTCTCCCCGGCATCGAGGATGGTCTTCCAGACGTGGAGGGCCTTCTCTGGCTCCCCGCGCTTGCTCTCGTCCGGGTGATAGGGGTTGGCGTCCTCGAAGTAAACCTCAAAGCCGTTCTCACCAGTGTAGCCGCTCCTTGAGAGGAGCATCTTGATTCCGTCGAGCTCGACCTCCTTTGCCTGGAACCACCAGAGGTCGTTTATGTCTATCCCAAAAAGGTCCTTTGCGAGGTCTCTCGCCTTCGGGCCCTGTATCGAGAACATCACCATGTCGTAGGTCTTGTTTTCAATCTCGAGGTCGAGCTCGCCGAACTTCTCAATTCCGCGCTTTATCGCGTTGAACCAGGCCTCGAGCTTCTCGAATGCATCGCTGTCGCATATCATCAGGTACTCGTCGTTTCCCATATTGAAAACTAGAGTCTCGTCCTTCACAGCACCTCTCTCGTTGAGGACGAGCGTATAAGTCCCGCTTATTGCAGGGGGCTTGCTTATGTCGTTGGTCGTTACATACTGGAGGAACTTCAAGGCATCTTTACCGCGAAATATAAACTCGCCCATGTGGGAGACGTCGAAGATTCCGACGCCGTTCCTAACAGCCAAGTGCTCCTCTTTTATGCTGGAGTACCAAATAGGCATTACCCAACCGGCGAACTCCTCAACCTTCTTGGCGTGCTCCTTATGCCAGTCGAAGAGGTGAACTCTTTTGACCATAGCCATCACCGTTCAAACTTCTATCTGGACGTTATAACCCTTTTCACTCCACGTGTCTTATGGCCTCCGCGGGCTTGAGCTCGGCAGCCTTTTTGGCCGGATATATGCTCGCCAGGAGGCCTATAATCAGGGTCACTCCAAAAGCTACTGCAACAACCCTAAAATCAACCACTGGATTCGGAAGACTGGGAGTTTTTGTCCTCAATATTCCAACTATGATTTCCGCCAGGAGAACGCCAAAGCCAAACCCAATAATCCCCCCGATAATAGTCATCATGAGGCCTTCGAGCAGTATCATCTCAAGTATGAACCTTTTCTTTGCACCCAGGGCCCTGTATGTCCCAATTTCCCTTGTCCTTTCCATGACAGAAGTTAGAAGCGTGTTGATGACCCCAAGTGCACCCACAAAGAGGGCTATGCTTACTATTCCCATCAGAAGGTTGTTGAGCATAGTTTCAATCTCGACGACTACCTTAATGCCCTGGCTCTCAGTTATTACAGTTGAACTTGGAAGAATCTTTTGAACGGCCCTTTTGACATCGTTTACAAAAGCAACGTCGTCAACCCAGAGTTCAACAAAACTAATCTTTCCCGGCTCGTTGTACATCGTCTGGAGGGTTCCGAGGGGAACGAAAACGCTCGTGTCTATAAAACCTCCAATGACGCTCTGACCACTCTCCTGGAAGTTCCCAGAGACTTTAAACTCCCACACCTGGCCATTCTCATCGTACAGCTTTATTGTCTGACCGGGAAGTATCTGCCAGTTTAGATAACCACCACCCTCCTTCTGTATCTTACCGTTTGCAAGGGAATACCCAAGAAGGGCTTTGAAGCGAGCGCCTTGGGGTATGAACTGACCCCTCTGGAGCTGTGGCCCGGTTAATGCATAAAACTTCTGGGCATCTCTAGGGACAATGCCCATCACCGTAACGGGTATCTCCCATCCACGGTATTCCATGACTGTGAACTTAACCAGAACAGGATTAACGGCCTCAACGTGGCTTATCTTCTCAAGCTCTCTGACCACGCTCTGGTTCAGGGTGTTGGTTCCGATGGTCCAGATTGAAGCCCCCATACCCGGTAGCACTATGACAACATTACTCGTGCTCTGCAGTGTACTGCTTATCGAGAGCTGAAAACCCTCGGCAATTGAAATCAGGGCCGTTATCGAAGCTATGGCAATGATTATACCGAGCATTGTGAAAAACGTTCTGATTTTTCTCCTATGAAGGTTCCTAAAGGCTATCTTCAGGATTTCCCTATCCACGCCTCAACCTCCACGCAATGATTCCGAGAAACACTATAATTGCCCCAGCCCCGTAGTAGTACTCGTATTTTCTCCTTGACGAGATGTTAGAAGGAAGCTGAAGGCTTATTGTCTGGTTGAAGCTCTTAAAACTCCCGTTTACGGTCATGTAGGTAACCCTGACAACAACGGGATACCTGCCCGCCCGTATCGTGGAGTTCAGAACCTCAAAGTTAACGCTGTCGTAGTCCATCGGCTCAACGGTGCCAACGTAACGTTCTCCAAGGGGGAACAGGCTGATGACAGGGGAACTTATCGAGACTGTAACACCCCTCGCGGGTGCTTTTCCGTCGTTTGCAACGTCAACCTCAAAGTTATATTTCCCATCGCTTATCCAGACGTTGCCTATGTAAACCTTGAGCCTCGGCCTGCCCGAGACCTGGACACCAAAGGTTGCTTCCTCTTTGTAGGAAACACCGTTTTCATCCTCATACATTATAACCGCGTAGAGCGGATAAACGCCTGCTGAAACGTCCTTAACTGCGAACTCCAACGTGCCATTACCGCTCCCGTTCACGGGAAGTTCGTCAAAATAAAGGGAACTCTGCTTGAGAATTGGATATATGTTGGCCTGCTCGTTTGTTTCCCCACCAGTAGGGAACAGGGAGTAGGTCTGTTGTTCCTCCTTGGGCTTTGTTGGAAGAAGCTCAACCCTAACGTGATAAGCTGGGGCGTTTCCTCTGTTTTTCACCTTAACCACAACAGTAAAGTTAGACGCAGGTTCAACGGGATTCGGTTTGGTTGTAAAGCTCTCTATCACAACCTTCGGCCTGTAAACGTCGTTCACAGGTATCCCAACTTCAAATTGCTCGGTCTTGATTACGCCGTTTTCGTCGCTGTATTCAAGACTTACATAGAGAGGATAGACATCGGGTCTGAGGGTCTTTGAAGCAATGAGCTGAAAGTGGAGTGTCTTTTCATGTCCAGGAGGAAGCAGTCCTGTATATTGAACCGGACCCTGACGGTAGGAAGCGAATGGAATTTCGCTTTCAAAGGACGGAATGCTGACGGTCGGCAGGAGGACTTTTTGAGTGGTCTCTTGTTCCTGAACCAATGGTTTGGAGTAGAGGTAAACCCTGACGTATCTGGCAGTCATGCTCCCTATGTTTTTCAAAGTAACGTTTAGCTGGAATGTCCCACCGACTTCAACAGGGGAGAAGCTAACGTTGGTAACAACGATTATTGTCCCCTCAACAACCGAGTAAGCCACGTATTTCGGCACGAGAATTTTCATAAGGGCAGTGTCGTTAGAAATCTGATAAATGACAACGTAGGTATCATAGAAGACATGCGCCCCAACTCCAAAGTATGCGTAATCCGTTGTGCCGTTTTTATGGTAGCGCATGAGAACGCTCCCGTTCTTTATGTCAAGAACCGAAAGCTGAAGCGGGCCGTATGTAAAGTTCATTCCGGGGTGGGCAACGCCGTAAAAGACCGTTGTAGGTTTGGAATAAACCTCAACGAGAGCCTGGGGGTTATCGGAAAGGGGGTTCTTGATGTAAACCAGAGACACGTTTATGTCGTTGTAGGAATAGCTCTGGCCCGGGGAAAGAGTAAACGTTTTGGTCTGGAAGTTGCGGTTGTCCCTCAGCTTGAGGAGCACCAAGGGTGGCCACGTGTTCTGGTTGTAGAGAAAGTTAACGACTGTTATTGTGTAGTTGCCTATTATCACGGACTCTCCTACACTCAAATAGCCCTCAAATGTCCTCATGTACTTTGGCTCCCCTGGGGTTGCCCCGTGAACATGGGGAATAACCATAAGGGTAATCAGCAGGACAACTGCAAATTTCTTCAAAGTTTTCTCACCTCGTAGAGCTTTCCGTCCCTTATCTTCAAAACTCTATCGGCCTTTCTGGCGACGTCCATATCATGGGTAACGACAACAAAGGCCGTTCCCCTTTCCCGGTTCAACCTTTTCATCAGGTTGACAACTTCTTCTGAGGCCTTGGTATCGAGGTTTCCCGTTGGCTCGTCCGCAAGAACTATCTTGGGCTCGTTGGCAAGGGCCCTCGCTATTGCAACCATCTGTTGCTGTCCACCGCTCATCTCAGTCGGTTTATACTCCTCAAGGTAGGGAATCCCCACTATCCTGAGGAGCTCCCTAGCCCTCTCAATCCGTTTTTTCAAGGGAACCCCCGCCAGAATCATTGGTAGTTCCACATTCTCAAGTGCGGTGAGTATTGGAATAAGGTTGTAGTGTTGAAAAACAAACCCTATTTTCCTCAACCTTATCTCGGACAGCCCATCGTCGTCAAGGCCTCTAACTGAAATCCCGTCAATAATCACTTCCCCAGAATCAGGAACGTCAAGAAGACCAAGGATGTTGAGGAGCGTGGTTTTTCCGCTCCCACTCGGCCCTATAATGGCCAGAAATTCTCCCTCATAAACTTCTATACTTGCTCCCCTTAGGGCGGGCACGGAAATCTTACCCGTTCGGTAGGTCTTATAGAGGTTCTCAGCCTTCAGCACTATCTCCTTCATTTTCACTCGTCAGAACTGTTCACGGAACCAATATATAGTTTCCTGCCCAATAATAAACGGTGGAGTCCATGTTTGAGAGAATCCTATACCCAACCGACTTTTCGGAAGTTTCACTTCACGCTTTAAAGCACTGCATTCCCGAGCTCTTCAAACTCGGCGCAAAAGAGCTTTACCTCCTCCACGTCATAGACATCACCGTCACGGAGCTCGAGGCCTTTGAGCTTGAAGAGGTTTACAAGAAAAAGCTTGAGGAGATAGCTAGCGAACTTCGAGAGAAGGGGATAAATGCAAAGGCGGAGGTAAGGGTTGGAATTCCTTCATTGGAGATAGCCGAGGCGAGCGAAAAAGCGGACGTGGACCTCATAGTCACACCGAGTGTTGGTGAAAACGTCTGGAGGCAGATGTTCATGGGGAGCACCGCATCGAACCTCGCAAGAACTACTAAAAGACCGGTTCTCCTTTTGAAGTACAGGAAGAAGGACGACTCCTTTGAGCTGGCCGTTGATTGTTCTGAACTCTTCAAAAGGCCACTTGTGGCACTTGATTTCTCCAAATGCTCGGTTAAGATTGTCCAGGCGGTTAAAAAGTTTGAGGAGCTCATTGAACGCGGAATACTCCTTCACTCCGTTGATTACGGTAGGATTGAGGAGCTCGAGCATAACATTGAAATAGCCAAGAAAAACCTCGAAAAGAGCTCAAAAGACCTCTCGGCGGAGTTCGAGCTTGAAGTAATGGTCGGAACGGCAAGCCAGGCAATAATAGGAACCGCCCTTGCAAAGGGCGCAACCCTCATAGTCATAGGCAAGAAAGGAAGGAGCATCCTCAAGGACTTAATCCTTGGGAGCACGGCCGAGAGGGTAATGAGGGACTCAAAACTTCCAGTTCTCCTCGTTCCGTGTGAATGACCTCAGACTGGAACGGCTTCATCATGGCTCAGTAGCTACCCTGTTGCCATCATCGGTCGTTTTTCTTCTTTTTGACCCGCTTATAAACCTACTCCCTCTTGCTTTCCCCCGTCATGAAGGCGCTTGCCATAATATGGGCCAACCTCAAAGGTTCGGGAATCAAACCCGTCTTTGTGGTGACGCGGACTATTTGAAAGGCCGTCTCAACTGGTAGGCCAAGTGCCTGAACGTACAGCTTTCCCGGAATCATTTCAAAGAGGGGAGGCGCCTTCCTGAGCAGTTCAAACCTCTCACGCCAGTCCAGAAAATGTTTTTTCAGGGCCAACTCCATCGCCCCAAAATCAGGCCTCTTTCTGACAACGACGATTATAGGAAGTCCTGTCTCACGGTGAAGTGCATCGAGGTCAACGACGTTGAAGCCCCCGTAGGTTATCCCCTTCAGCATTATCACCCTCAAGTCTTTGAAGCGGGAGTTAAGGATTGTATCAATTAATTTCTCGGTAACATCGGTCCCGTCAACGGTTATCCACCGGGAAACGGCTCCCACAACTTCCTTTGAACCCTTCATGACGACTCCGAACAGAACTGTCTTCCGCCTCTCTGCTTTGAAAGAAAAGGAAAACGTCCCATCGTCAAAGCCGACCACGCGAATCTCGGGCTTTACCTTTCGAATCATCCAAATAACACCCTGGCCATCCATTCGGAGTACTCCCTGTTGAGCTTATCGAGGTCAATCCTAGCTATGAGTGGCACCTCGTAGGGGTGAAGTTCCCTGAGTGCATCCCTGAGGGCCTTCCACCTGCTGACCTCTGTCTTGAGAATCGCCCCAACCTCCTTCCCTTCCTCTATTTTCCCATCCCACCAGTACATCGCCTCATGTTCCCTAAGGTTGGCGCAGACGATGAGCTTTCTCTCGAGGAGTTCCCTAACGACTCTCTTTGCACTCTCCCAGTCCGGGAAGGTGGTATAAACGATTATTGCCTCCATAGGACATCCCAGAAAGGATACCCAAGTAAAGCTTAAATCCCTTGTGGAGAAATCGAAACGGGATGGTGTATGAGGAAGGTCAGGGCACACCTTAAAATATACGGGCGCGTTCAGGGGGTTGGATTCCGCTGGAGCATGCAGAGGGAAGCAAGGAAGCTCGGATTAGCCGGCTGGGTGAGAAACCTCCCGGATGGAAGTGTTGAGGCTGTTGTCGAAGGCGACGAGGAGAGGGTTGAAGCCCTCATAGGCTGGGCCCACCAGGGGCCACCGCTTGCGAGGGTTACCAGAGTGGAGGTTGAGTGGGAAGAACCAGAGGGGCTGGAGTGCTTTAAAGTCGTTGGCTGATGGCCTCAAGGAGAACCCTCTTGGGGCAGTACTTGACTTCACAGTAGTTGCAGACGAGCCTTTCCTTCTCCTTCTCCGGCGTGTGGAGTATAAGCCTCTGAAAGCCGTGGATGTCCTTTATTTTTGCGAATGTCTCAACCGGAAGGGTTCCATCAATGACGATGAATATCTTGCTCGTTTCCTCCCTCAGGTTCCTGCCGAAGACCTCCATGATGGGAACGTCGTTTTCCGCCAGAATCCGCATCACCTCGGCGAAGGCCCCCTGATAGTTACTCTTCTCCACGTCAATCTCAAGGACTTCCCAGCCCATCAGAGGGGCCACGTCAATAAGGCTCGGCAACGGGTTTAGGCGCTCGAAGATGAGCTTGAGGGGGTATGTTTTCTCGATGTATTCAATCGTGTGATATATGATTTTCCTGTTAACCCCGATGGATCTTGCCAGCTCGCTTATCGGAATTTCAACGTTTTTGAGGTAGATTTTACCGTTCTTTACGCTCAGACCGTTCTCAAAGAGGAACTCAGCGACCTTCCTCCTTGCGGGATAGTTCTTGAAGTAAGCCTCTAGTATGAGCATCATCTTTGTTCACCTCTTACCCATAGATGAGTAGAAATGGATATTTAAATCTTTCTCCGGTAAGGGTTATAACGTCCATCGCCGTAGTTTGAAGGCGGGGGGTGAGAGAATGTTCGACGTAATAGGCATGGGCAACCTGAACTACGACATAATCTTCATCCTCGACCGCTTTCCGGAGTTCCACGAAAAGGTCGTTTCGAGAGAAGCCCACTTTGGTCTCGGCGGTGCCGCTGGAAATACTATAAGCTGGCTTGCGACTTTTGGGCTTAAGACGGGCTTCATTGGTGCAGTTGGAAGGGACGAGATAGGAGAAGCCCATCTTAGATACTTCGAGAGCATTGGCGTCGATACCTCCGGGATAGATGTTGTCGATGTTCCCTCGGGCATTGCCGTTGCAATGGTTCATGGGGACGACAAGAGGATAGTCAAACATCTCGGGGCAAACTCACTCAGAAGGTTCAAGCCAGACTACGCAAAAAGGACAAAACTATTACACCTCTCATCAAACCCGCCGGAGCTCATTGAGGAGGCCGTTCGCTTTGCTAACGAAAACGGGATACTGATTTCGGTAGATATAGGAGAGGCCACCATTCCAAGGGATGTGGAGGGGATGATTGACTACCTCCTGATGAACGAGGACGAATACAAAAGGAAATACGGCTCGCTCGATACCTCCCTCAGCAACGCCAAGAACCTGATAATAACGCTAAACGGGGGAGGGGCGATTGTTAGGGAAGGCAACGAGACCTTTGAGGTCCGCGGGCTGAGCGCAAAGGTTATCGACAGCACGGGGGCGGGGGACTCCTTCGATGCGGGGGTAATCTACGGAATACTACATGGCTGGTCTCTTATGGATTCGGCAAAGCTTGGCATGTTGCTCGCCTACCTCACAGTTCAAAAGGTGGGAGCAAGAAGTGCCATAGTTCCCCTAAAAGATGTCATCAGAATGTCAAGGGAGCTTGAACTTGGTTTACCGTGGTAATGAAGACATTTAACTTTTGGAAAACCTTAAAAATTCGGGTTTCAAAAAAGGTTAGGGAGCCGGAAGAGCGGAGGTGAGCCCTTTGGAAATAGTGATTGACAACTTTAAGCCAAAGATAACAAGGCCGTTCAAGAGAAAGAACGAGTACTGGGTCAAGCTCATTCTCCCAAATGGTGAGGAGTACATAATGAAATTCAAAAGCCCCCTCGAGGCTGAAGACGCGATTTACGGCATGCTTGATGACCTACAGGTCTACGGAGGAAAAGTGAAACTTAAACTGCGGGAAGGGAACGTTATAGAGGACATTGAAGTTCTCGAGTTATACAAACCATCTGCGAAAGAACTCCTTAACGAGTATTTCAACGATTGACGTCCTTTTCTGTTCATTATGGTTGTCATTTTGACAGGAAACTTATATATATCCCCGTGACCAATACTTCTATTGGGGTCTATCCGTTCAGGTAGGGAATTAAATAACGTGGAGGTTGTCCAAGTGGCGAGACGGAAGAACAAGGAACTCCTTGAAATCGCGAGAGACATAGGTGGAGAAGAAGCCGTTGAGGTAGTCAAAGCCCTCGAAAAGATGAAAGAGGCAACCGATGAAGAGCTCGCAGAAAAAACTGGAATCAGAGTTAACACCGTCAGGAGAATCCTGTACAAGCTAAACGACCACGGACTTGCCGACTTCAAGAGAATCCGCGACCCTGAGACTGGGTGGTATTATTACTACTGGCGCCTTGAGACCAAGCGACTCCCCGAGATAATAAAGGCCAAAAAGATGGCCGAGCTGAAGAGACTGAAGGAAATGCTCGAGGAAGAGACCAACGAGATATACTACTGGTGTGGCGAAGAGGGTCATCCAAGGCTTACCTTTGACGAAGCAATGGAATACGAGTTCCAGTGTCCCATATGCGGTAAGATGCTCATGCAGTACGATAACAGTCGAATTGTTGAAGACCTAAAGAAGAGGATTGAAGAACTTGAAATCGAGCTCGGGCTTAAGAAAAAACTGAAAAAGAAAAAGAAAGCCTAAACGGTGGAATGGCCCCAATGAACTTCGGGGATGGTGAACATGGAAGAAGTGGTTATTCTTGAGAAGGTTTATGGTGACAGGAGTGGTTTTGAAAAGCTTCACAGGAAGCTCCGCTCTCTTCTGGGCGATTTGGAAGTTGAGTGGAAGCTCTCCGCGACAACCAAAAACTGGGTGAAGGTAAGCCTCAAAGGGGAGGACGAGGAGATAAGCGCAAACCTCGTTCGGGAGGAGTTCGGCGAGGTTCCATACAGCCTGAAGAACGTTGAAATCGGAAAAACCTACCGGGGGAGATTCATAGACCTCGGAAAAGTTGGTTACGGTGCCTACGTTGACATCGGCATATTCAGGCCAAAACCCAAGGACGCTCTAATTCCGCTCTATTACCTGAAGAGAACCTTTGGGGACAGGCCAGTGAGGCAGATGATACGGGAGTTCGGCTGGGTTGACGACCTGCCCGTTGAGGTTGAGGTGACAAACGTTGAATTTGGGGCCAGAGAAGTCGAGCTGGCCTTCAGCGATAAACAGTTGAAGAAGATTAGGAACTGGCTAAGCGACGGTTATGACAAGCTCTTCATAACCGGAACGATAAGCGAGAGAGTTGAGGAAGTGCTCATCAAGACAGGTCACGGCAGGGACGTCAAGAGGATGGAGGAGCTGGGCTTGATGGAGACACTCCTCGTTCTGAAGAAGGGAACCCAAGCACCGGGGATAATAAAAGCCATTGGGCCCCTCCTGAAGGGGGCGGTTTTTGGAGCAATCAAGTTTGAATGACCGAATGAACCAGCCTAACGGCGAGGATGGACACGAGAGTCAGCACGTAGGGGAAGAAACCGCTCACGAAGGGGGCAACTACAAGAAAAGCCAGCGTCGAGAGCGTTATGAAGGCCGTCGGGCCCCTCCACCTTATTCTTCTCAAACCAGTTAAGAGGGCATAGACAACCACGACGAGCCCGAGGAGGGACTGGAGGAGTAGGCTACCGATGAAGTCCCTGTGGGGCTGGAAGTCCATCCATCCTGAGAGCCAACCGCACCCGTAAACCCTGCAGAGGAGCAGGAAGCCGAGCCACACGAGGAAGAGATAAAAGGAGTTCCTGAGCCTCCTCCCCGGGTACGTGAGCGCGAAGAACAGGGGAAACAGAAGAAGGTATGGATTGAACAGGGATGCGAGGAGAGTAGCACCGGCCAGCACCAGTATCTCGGCAGTTCTTCCCGAACCCGGGACGAATGATGAATTTGTAGCTATTGCTATCGCGAGCAGCATCAGAACGAGACCCGGCAACGCTGTTCCAACGGTTGCAACCTGCGAGCGAAAGATTGGCGAGGAAAACACAAGTCCAAAGGCGAGGAATCCAAGGGCTCTCTCACGCCTCGGGGCGACGTAGAAGAAAAACCCGGTCATTGTGAGAAGGAAAAGCCAGTGAACCAGCCACAGAACTTCATCCGTCGGAGGTATAACCGAAAAAACGTTTCCTACGAGAGCAAGAAGGGGGGATGACGGCATTTCGCCGGCAGAGACAGCCAAGGCTTTGAAGAAGAACTTCAAAAAATCACTTGGAAGAATAGGCCTCGCCGAGAGTGTAAACCATACAAAGATTAAGGAAGCACTGAGAAGGAAAAACCTTGCGGAGTAGCTTCTGTCCCTCCTTAAAAGGAGTCCGAAGAGAAGGACTATAACGAAAGCAAGGAACGCGAAGACGGCAAGCTCCTTCCCAGGAAGTGACCAGACCCCAGCAAAGGCCTCGTGGGTGAGGTAGATGTTGTCCTCGCTTCCTGTGATAAAAACCGTGCCGTTGAGGACGATTATCATCGGCGAAAGAGATGCTTTTTCTGGAAGTCCCGTTCTGTTCCAGAGTTTCTTCATCTCAGGGTTCTCGTAGACGTTCCCCACAAGGACAAGAGTTCCGTTACCGTGTTGAAGAACCTCTCCAAGTTTTGAATCTACGTACCTCGCCCAGCCCTTTGCCCAGTAATCCCTGCCCGGAACAACTCGATATGTGTTTTTTGAGTTTAGGAATTTCAAAAAACTTCCCTTATCGGGATAATAGCTAACCTGACCGGCAGAAACGAGCGGTGAAACGAGCAGGATGAACAAAAGCACCGCTAATGCTTTCCTCATTTTATCCCCGAGTAAAGTTAAGGCCAGAGTTAAAAAGCTTAACGTAGCCTGGTCCAGCGCGACCTCATCGCAACGGCTTCCGCCGGCCTGGGTCGCGCCCGGAGGAAATTAAAGGAAAGAGGTTAAAAATCACTCGGTCTTCCCTTCGCCATTCTCTCCCTTGAGCTCCTCAAGCTTCTTCACGAGCTTTTCAGCCAGCTCCATGAAGGCCTTTGCCGCCAGAGTGTCATCGTAGAGGACTATCGGAATTCCGGCGTCGCTCGCTTCCCTGGCCTTGAGGTCTATGGGTATCTCCCCGAGGAACTCGACGCCCTCCTTCTCGGCAAGCTTCTTGCCTCCACCTCTGCCGAAGAGGTCAATCTCGTTTCCACAGTGCGGGCAAATGAGGTAGCTCATGTTCTCGACTACCGCTATGTAAGGAACCTCCATCTTCTTCATCATGTTAACGGCCTTTCCGGTGTCGAGTAGCGCTACCTCCTGGGGAGTTGTGACTATCACAGCCGCGTCGAGTTGGACGTTCTGCACAACGGTGAGAATCTCGTCACCGGTTCCGGGCGGGAAGTCGATTATCATAAAGTCCAGCTCACCCCACTTGACATCGCCGAGAAGCTGTTTAATTGCCTTGGTAACTAGAGCACCGCGCCAGATTATCGGCTGATCCTCGGGGACGAGAAAGCCCATGCTCATGACCTTAATCGGTGTTATCTGACCCATGAAGTCTGCCATCGGAGGCAACATCTCGAAGCGTCCGTCCTCCATTCTTTCTGCGAGAACGTCGGCTTTGTCAACGCCGAGCATCTTGGCAACGTTCGGCCCGTGGATGTCCGCGTCGAGGAGTCCCACGTAGTAGCCCTTCTTTGCCAGAGCCGCCGCGAGGTTTACAGCAACGGTGCTCTTTCCGACACCACCCTTACCGCTTAGAACCGCCACCTTGTACTTCCACTTCTTCTGCTTTTCCTTTATCCTCTCCGTGAGAGGGTCAGCGCCCAGACCCCCTACGTTCAGCGTCGGAGCCTTAATCGTCATTTCCACCACCGACGAAAATAGTTCGGTCAACTTAAAAACCTTTATCCCAAAACTTAACAGAATTACCCAAGAATGGGTAGAAAAGAAAAAAGTTCACTCCTCGGGCTTAGGAAGATAGACATCAACGCCGAGAACCTTCCACATGGCCTTTATCTGCTCCCTGAGCTGGTCTATTGCTTCCGGCTGCTTGAAGAGGTGCTTGAACCTGCCCTGTAACTTAAGGTACTCCTCGATTGGCTTCTTGAACTCGATGGCAACAACTTTACCTCCCTCACGCTTGACCTTGGCGCCTCCTCCAGGGCTCTGTATCTTGATGTTGTGGAAGTCACCGTTTTCAATCTCGAAGAGCGGCCAGACACCGGTTTCAATTGCCAAGCGGGCAATCTCAACGCCCTTCTCAAGCGGGCTCTTCCATCCGGTCGGGCAGGTGCAGTGAACCTGCACGAAGGCCGGACCGTCGACCTTAGCGGCCTTCTTCATCTTCCTGACGTAGTCGAAGGGGTTGCCTATGCTCGCGGTGGCGACGTAGGGTATCTGGTGAGCGGCCGCTATAAGAGCCACCCACTTCTTGGGCTTGTCCTCACCGATTGAGTACTTGCCCGGTGGGCTGGTGGTCGTCCAAGCTCCGTAGGGGGTTGAGCTCGAACGCTGGATTCCGGTGTTCATGTAAGCCTCGTTGTCGTACATCAAATAGACCACGTTGTGCCTCCTCTCGAGCATACCTGAGAGGGCCTGAAGGCCAATATCAGCGGTTCCACCGTCACCGCCTATGGCCAGTATCTTGCCCTTGAGTCCCTTCTTCTTCCAAGCGGCCTCAACACCGCTCGCAACAGCGGCCGCGTTCTCAAAGGCCACGTGAACCCAGGGAGCCTTCCAGGCTGTGTACGGGAATACCGCCGAAACGACCTCCATACATCCAGTTGCCTGGGCTATAGCGAAGGCGTTGGGGTCGCCGTATTTTTCTTCCATGGCCTCACTAAAGGCCTTGGTGGCCAGTTTGAGAGCAGTGGCACAGCCACATCCGGCACAGGCTGCATGTCCGGGTGCCCAATACTCGCGAGTTGTGATTGGGGGCTTCCTAACGGCCATCTTCATCACCTCACAGAATCTCCTTCCTAAGGCCTATCCAGTTGACCTCGCTAAACTCCTCACCGTTTAGCGCCTTCTGGGCTATCGCCAAAGCCTCGTCAAGGTTCTTGAAGGTTACGTCCCTGCCACCGAGTCCGAGGATGAAGTCAACTAGTATCGGCCTCTCCTTTTCGTTGACCAAAGCCCTGCTGAAGTCCTGGAAGAGGGCCCCACCGACGCTGAAGGTAACGTTCTTCTCGAGCAAAGCGAGAACTTTCGCCTTCTTGGCGAGCTCTCTTACCTCTTCAATCGGGAACGGCCTGTAAACGGTGAGCTTAGCGGCGCCGGCCTTGATTCCTTTCTCGCGGAGGTGGTCAACGTACTCCTTGACGGTTCCTGCGAGGGAACCCATGGTGACGAAGATTATCTCAGCATCGTCTGTTCTGTACTCCTCAATCTTGCTGTACTTTCTTCCAAACTTCTTCTCGAACTCAGCGAAGACCTCGTCGATGACCTTCTTGGCGTTCTCGTTGGCCTCCCAGACGGTATAGCGGGCCTCCATGTAGTGGGCCGGGAAGGCAAGCGTACCCTGGGTTATCGGCCTGGCAGGGTCAAGGTAAGCGTGCTTCGGCTCGTACTCGCCGAGAAACTCGTCAACTACCTCCTGGTCGGGAATCTCGACGGGCTCGACGGTGTGCGTTAGGATGAACGCGTCGAAGCCGACCATAGCAGGGAGAAGAACCCTCTCGTCTTCTGCAACCTTGAAGGCTATGAGTATCAAATCAAGCGCTTCCTGGTTGTTCTCGGCGTAGAACTGGAGCCATCCTGTATCGCGCTCGCTTATGCTGTCCTGCCAGTCGTTCCAGATGTTTATTGGCGCGGAGAGGGCGCGGTTTCCAACAGCGATGACTATCGGGAGGCGCATTCCAGCGGCTATGAAGAGAACCTCGTGCATCAGAGCCAGACCCTGGGAAGCGGTAGCGGTGAAGGTTCTGACGCCTGCCGCGGAAGCACCAACACAGGCTGAAATCGCTGAGTGCTCGCTCTCGACCTTTATGAACTCCGCATCTAGCTCGCCGTTGGCCACGAACTCGCTGATTTTCTCGGGAACGAGCGTAGAGGGGGTAATCGGGAAGGCCGCTATGACCTTCGGCTTGGCGAGCTTAGCCGCCCAGGCGGCGGCTTCATTAGCCTTCATAACGGTTCTTATCGGCATCTTTCACCACCTCACTTGCTCTCTCTAACCATAACTATAGCGTTTGTCGGGCACTCGTTGGCGCAGATTCCGCAACCCTTACAGTAGTCGTAGTCAAAAACCGGGTAGTTCTCCTCGTCAAGGTATATGGCCGGCTCCGGGCAGTAGATATAGCAGAGATAACACCTAACGCACTTGTCGCGGTTGAATTCTGGCATGAAGACTCTCCAGGAACCGGTCTTGTTGATTACGCTACTTCCCGGGATGTAGGCAATCGCTCCGGGAGTCATCTTTTCGCTATACTCCTTCTGAACCCTCTCAATGTCGGCCTTAAACGGGCTCTCAGTCATGTGTATCACCTCTGGTGAATTATCAGATGGAAACTTAAACTTTGCGTGGACAAAAATGAAACGAAAGGGTCAGCCGAAGACCTCGGCGAGCTTCTTCAACTTCTCCCACTCATGGAGGACCCAGGCTTGGAGGTTCTCGATGTCCTCCTTAGTCATGTACTTGAACCTGCCCTGGAGTTTGAGGAACTCCTCAATTGGCTTGGGTTCTTTCTTTGGATTGGGCATGTTTATCTTATACTTGCCGTTCTCGTACTCGAAGAGCGGGAAGTAAGCCGTCTGAACGGCAAGGCGAGCTATCTCGATGCTCTTGTCGGTCGGGCTTCTCCATCCGGTCGGGCACGGTGCGAAGAGCTGGATGAAGCTCGGACCCGGTATCTTCCTGGCCTTCTTGAGCTTCCTTATGAAGTCCTCAGGAAAAGCGACGCTGGCAGTTGCCGCATAGGGAATCTCGTGGGCTATGACAATATCAATGACCTTCTTCTTGTGCCTCTTTTCCAAGAAGTGTCTCTTTCCTCCCGGTGTGTTGGTCGTCCAGGCTCCGTAGGGGGTTGAGCTCGAACGCTGGATTCCGGTGTTCATGTAAGCCTCGTTGTCGTACATGATGTAGACGGCATCATGACCTCTCTCAAGGAAGCCGGAGAG
>NZ_WAKV01000011.1 GCF_015523185.1 Thermococcus sp. | reverse complement strand
TGAGGACGTCATAAAAGCCCCTTCAACGGACCACCTCGTTCGCTTCGAGCTTGAGCTTGGAAGGACCTTCGAAACAACGGTTGACCATCCTGTTCTCGTCTATGAGAACGGGAAGTTTGTGGAAAAGCGGGCTTTCGAGGTGAAAGAGGGCAATAGGATACTCGTCCCGAAACTGGAGTTTCCGGAGATGAACGTTGAGTATCTTGACCTTCTGGAGAAGTTCACGAGAGATGAGTTCCGGGAACTCTGGGACAGGATAATGGTGAGGGGCATAGCGGGGTGGATTAAGTCAATGGGTTTGGATGAGAACATCAAGGCAGATTACATTAGACGGGATTCTCTTCCATTGGGCGTTCTCTTGGAGTCCCTGAAAGCCAGGAACATTCAACTCTCAGAGGTTCCAGATTGTAAAATTGCCTTTAAACGTGATAGGGTGGTTATTAACCGCTTCGTCCCAATAAAACCTTTGATGAGGGTTCTCGGCTACTATTTGGCTGAAGGCTACGCGAGGGAAAGTGAAAGCGTTTACCAGATTGGCTTCTTCATAGCCGATGAAGAGGCCAGAGAAGACCTGAAAAGGGCCCTCAGAGAGGCCTTTGGGGATGGCTTTGGAATCTATGAAAGGGGAGAGAAAATCATTGTCGGTTCCCGCGTTCTCTACCTGCTCTTCACAGAAGTTCTCAAAGCTGGAAGGAACGCCCACACCAAGCGTGTCCCCTCACTCGTTTACACCCTCCCAAGAGAGACGGTTGCCGAGATGCTCAGGGCCTACTTTGAGGGGGATGGGAGTGCTGTGCCTAGAAAGCCCATGATTGCGGTGTACAGTGTCAATAAAACGCTTCTTGAGGATATAGACACGTTGCTGATATCCAAGTTTGGCCTTTACTCCAGCTGGGGGGTTGACAAGGATGCAAACAGCAGAAAAGGAAACGTCGTTCAAAAGTACCATCAGAGAAAGGGTGGGGAAGTTCCAGTTTCAAGGGTTTACCACTTAAACCTGTATGGAATTCAGGCAAAGAGGTTTATGGATGAGATTGGCTTCATCAGTGAAAGGAAGAGAAGTGCTGGAAACTCCTGGGAAGGACGCAGATTTTACCACTACAGGAGGGCAGTCGGTGAAGGTGCGGTCGTCAAAGTGCGTTCCGTCCGTTATGTTAAGCCATCCGGTGAGTTTGTTTACTCTCTGAGTGCAGCTAAATATCATACTATAGTAGTTAATGAGAATATTACTACTGCAAATTGTGACGGGGACGAAGACGCTGTAATGCTCCTCCTCGATGCCCTGCTGAACTTCAGCAAGTATTACCTCCCGGAGAAGCGCGGTGGAAAAATGGACGCGCCACTGGTAGTTACGACCCGTCTAGACCCGAGGGAAGTGGACAGCGAGGTCCACAATATGGATGTGGTCAGGTACTATCCGCTGGAATTCTACAGGGCTACCTACGAGATGAAGTCGCCCAAGGAAGTCAAGTTCATCGAGCGCGTCGAGGATAGACTCGGCAAACCTGAGATGTACGAGGGCATAAAGTTCACCCACGATACCGACGATATTGGCCTTGGCCCGAAGATGAGCCTCTACAAACAGCTCGGCGACATGGTGGAGAAGGTTGAAAGACAGCTGGCTTTGGCCGAGAGGATTCGCGCAGTTGATGAACACCACGTTGCCGAGACAATACTCAACTCCCACCTGATTCCGGACTTGAGGGGCAATCTCAGGAGCTTTACCAGACAGGAGTTCCGCTGTGTGAAGTGCAACACTAAATACAGGAGGCCACCGCTGACGGGGAAGTGTCCCAAGTGTGGCGGGAAGATAGTCTTGACGGTAAGCAAAGGTGCGGTCGAGAAGTACCTGCCAACGGCGAAGATGCTGGTTACTAGGTATAAGGTCAAAGACTACACGAGGCAGAGGATTTGCCTGACCGAGAAGGACATAAAGACGCTCTTCGACAACGTTTTGCCGGAAAAGCAGAGAACCTTACTGGGTTTTTCAGCAGATGTATGTGAGAAAATGATTAAGGAAAGAACCGGCCATTCAAACGGAAAGAACGGCTACCTTGAAAGCTTCAACGGAAATGGAAAGGGGGGTAAAAGAAAAACCGTCGAGAAGAAGTCCAAAGTGGCCGAAAAATCGAAGACACTTAAGGAGGATGTCAAGAAGGAGAAGCGTGCTAAGGCCAAGAAAAGGAAGAGCATAAGCCTCGACGAGTTCTTCGGGAGTTAGCTATTTATACTTTGACCGTCTCAATTTTCTTTGATGAACCAGTTCAAGTTAGTTCCCAGCGTTGCTTACCTGCGCGTTCAAAGGCAGGCCTTCATTGGTTACTCCATGCCCTTAGCGGGTTGGATAGGGGAGTACTTGGTTAATTACCAAAAGCTTCCCAGACCGGGATTTATAAGCCGGGCGATGAGGAAGCTTGGTTTTTCCTTCGCTGGAGAGGAGAGCGGTGACCAGTACGTTACGCAGTTCTTCACGAAGGGGAGCGTTTCAATAAGCGCGAGCTGGGACGTTGAGCGGGAGAGCTTGTTCCTCCAGCTGTTCCCCCTCCGTTCGAGACTCTCAAGGGGATTAACGATTAGAGCGGAGAATATAGAATTCTACAACCAGTACGTTGTTGTTATAGAGCCTGCGGAGAGCCTTCCTCCAGACGTTAGGGGAATCGGGATTAAGGCACTCATCCTTGAAGACTTCTACCCAGTTGAGACGCCCTACTGGGGGCTTCTCCACGAGGACTGGGAAAGTGATTTAAACGTCCTCGTCATGAGGGACGATGTTTACGATTCCCTGGGGCGAGATGAATACCGCTGTCCGGTTTGTTTTGCTCCCCTTAGTGAGGAGAACGGCGTTTTGAGGTGCACCCGCTGTGGGTTTGTCTACACTCCAGAGAGTGACTTCGACAGAGTTATGGAGAGCTTTAGCGTTGAGGAGTTCGCGTTCTAGGAAGCTTTGCAGGGCAAAGTTTGACCAAAGAATAATCAAAATTGCTTGGAATGAGTTTGCATGTCCTCTCAAAAATTGCAAGTTCGAAGCGGGTTTAACCCAAAATCTCGATGTTAAAGCCCGTTTCCCTTCTTTTAACGCCCTTCGGGCGTTATTCTCGGAGTGAAACGTCGCAAAACCTACAGGTGGAGGAGCAAACCCCTTAAAACTGAGAATTTCCAAAGCGACATGCGAACTTTGATGAAACTTTTGCTTGGCAAAAGTTCTATGGTAGCCCCGCCGGGATTCGAACCCGGGTCGCGGGATCCAAAGTCCCGCATGCTTGGCCGCTACACCACGGGGCTACCCGATAAAAATGCAAAGCTTACGCTTTATAAATCTTAACTTGGTGGTAGCAATAATTCCTGTTTAGAAAGTTTTAAAAACTCAAGCGCGTAATTAGTGTGTTTTTATTCTTTGATTGACGTTCGGGGGAATAAAAATGAGAAGGGTCGATGGAAAGGTTGCCGTTGTCACCGGAGCTACTTCCGGAATTGGAAGGGCCATAGCCGAGCTTTTAGCGAAAGAAGGGGCGAAGGTAGCCGTCACCGGTAGAAACGTTGAGAATGGTAACGAGGTCGTTGAAAGCATCAGGAAGGCAGGCGGAACCGCCAAGTTCTGGAAACTTGACGTCAGCAACGAAGATGAGGTGGAAAGAGTCTTCGCAGAGATAGCGAAGGAGTTTGGGAAGATTGATATTCTCGTTAACAACGCTGGAATAACTGGCGTCGACAAGCCGACTCACGAGCTTACTGAGGAAGAGTGGGACCAAGTCATGAACGTCAACGTTAAGGGGGTGTTCTTCTGCACGAAGCACGTCATTCCATACATGAAGAAAGCCGGTGGTGGAAGCATCGTCAACATCTCCTCCATTTATGGAATCGTCGGCTCACCGGGAATTCCACCATACCACGCCTCCAAGGGTGCAATTAGGATAATGACGAAGACCGATGCCCTCATCTATGCAAAGGACAACATCCGCGTTAATTCCATCCACCCCGGGAGTATCTGGACTCCCATGCTCAAAAAGGCCTGCGGGAAGATGGGAATTCCGGATGGGGGGCAGTGTAGAAAAGTGTTCGCCAGAATGAACCCTGTTGGCTGGGTTGGTGAGCCGATAGACGTTGCCTACGCCGTTCTTTATCTTGCCTCTGACGAGTCGAGGTTCGTAACAGGGGCTGAGCTGGTAATCGACGGCGGTTACACCGCTATGTAATGTTCCTTTCTTTTTGTTGTATTTTTCTTCAGAAGGGCAAGAAGGGAAGAAGTGAAAAGCTCAAATTATAAGCGAGACCAAATCCCTTATGGCCTTCTCTGGGTTCTTGGCTTTTGTAACTCCGCTCGCGAGGAGAACGCCGACGCTTCCCAGCTCTAGGGCTTTCTTGACGTCTTCTCCAGTGCTTATGCCCGCCCCGGTAAGGACCTTTACTTTGGGGTTCACTTTTCTAACCAGTTCAACGGTATTGGTTATGACTTCGGGCTTGGCCTTGCTCACCGGGATTCCAGTTCCTATGAGTTCTGGTGGCTCAACGGCCACGTAGTCGGGATTGAGGGCCGCAACTGCCGCCGAAACGGCTGGATTGTTGGAGCAGACCATCGTTATGAGCCCAACTTCTTCTGCCCTTCTGATGCTTGCCTCGAGGTCAGCCAAAACCATTCTCTTCTCTGAGTGGTTGAGGAGCGTTCCCACTGCACCGGCCTCCTTAACAGCCTCGGGAAGAACGTGACCTGTATGACTACCCGGCTTTATTGGGTCTATGTGCTGGGCAAAGACAGGGATTTCAACGCTCTCCGCTATCGTTCTGAGGTCCACGAGCTGCGGTGCAACGACTATTGTTATTCCTGTCTCTTTCCAGACCTTCTCCGCGGCCTTGGCTATCTCCAGGGCCCTCTTCCCGGTTGCCTCTATGTAGGTCTTGAAGTTTATCGCTATAATCGGCTCCTTCAGCTTCGCCATTGGTATCACCGTTGGTGTTACGCTTTTCTCCCTTAAACGTCTTTCGGGGAGTTCTGTTTCCACTGGAGGGGTCTCCCAAATGGGTCAATCAGCCCGGCTCTTATGAGGGAGGAGCTTATTTTGGGCCCAACATGGCTTTTTATTATTGGAATGACCACTATCTCGAGGGGTTTGAGGCCCCTCTCGGCTCTAGCTTTGTTGACCACGAGTGCCCCCTTGTAGGTTTCCTCGCTGACTACTATGGCTTCAAGGCTCTTCATCTCCCCGGCGAAGCCTATGGCGTTGTGAATTTTGATTATCCTATAGTTGGAGTATCCGTTAACGTCGAGGAACTTGAGCAAATCTTTGAGCCTAACCTCGTAGGGGAGGATTTTCTCGGCGTAGGGCTTGTTTCTAATCATCTCATCGGAAGTTAGTCCTATGTAGACGTATTTGCCAACTTCAAAGGCCTTCCTTAGTAGGGCTTTGTGGCCGAGGTGGAGTCTGTCGAAGGTTCCGCCCACTACGACTTTCCTGAACCTCTTTTCCATGCTGGGAACTTAGAGGGACAGACCAATAAGCTTTTTTATCGCCCCAGCTGAGTCCACTTGGGTGGTGGCATGAGGAAGCTTTCCGCTCTGCTCGCTGTTATGATTATTCTTTCTGCCGTTCCCACGTGGGCTATGGCCGAGAATACGAAGTCCATTAACCTATTTGATGTCAACGTGTTTCTCAGGGTTTCCCAGATGAACGTTAACGGCTCACTGGTCTGGGCCGGCTCCTTCACGATTGAGGCAACCCTTGTCAACAGGACGTTCATCGACTACTACAATTCCCTTGCAAAGGAGAACAAAACAAACGCCACCAGGGAGTTTGCGAACCTAGTTTACGGCGTCGTTTACGAGAGCTTCAAGGACTTCATAAACGACAAGCTTCAAGGTTCAAACCTGAGTGCTGTCATATACGTTCCTCCCGGGGGGCCGGTTCAGGTCACCGGGAAATGGCGCGCCGTCGTTCGCTTCACTCTGGCGCCGTTTCTTGTGAGTGAAGACGGGAAATACCTCTCCTGTCCCTACTATGGTTCGATGACAATGAAATTTTTGGGGGTTGTGTATCCTTTCCGGTGGAAACGATTAACGGTGGTTCTGCCGAGAAACTACGACATCTACACTCTCGTTCCCGCCCCCAAGGAGCTCGTTGATAACGTTGCTGTCTGGGAGAACGGGGACTACTTCCCCATGATAAAGCTATACAACCCTGTTTACAGGCTCGTTCAGTTCCTTAACTCTACAAAGAGGTACCTCAACGTCTCTTTCGACCCGACTGAGGGGCTGGTTTACTTCAACGCGACCTTCATCGGTGCCAACGCAACACCCTCGGTCAAGAGCACCCTTCTTGAGTCGTTCAGGCAGACCATGCATCCGTTGAGTATCTCGGCCTCAAAGATACCCAACGGTCTCAAGGTGATTGGGGTTGCCAAGCCCCAAGTTTCTGTAAAGAAGAGCTGGCGTTACACGAAATGGCTCGTCGTTCTCAAACTGCCCGGAAGGTTCGATAACATAACGGTAATCGGCGGAAAGTACCAGCTCGGTCCCGACAATACCCTCATCATGGAGTTCGAGGAGGAGAGAAACACTTACGTCTACGCCATCGCTGGCCTTGGATTGGTGCTCATCGCTGTTCTTGTATTCCTCTTCAGAAGGAGGTCCCGAACTTCCGGCTCTGAGGAGAGTGATACCGGACTTAAAGGAACTGGAGGGGAAACCAAACCCTCCTCGGAACGGCTAGACGAAATCCATCGGGAGGGTGACGAGAATGAACCTTGACTTCTTTTTCTATCCCCAAAGCGTCGCCGTCTTCGGGTCCTTCAAGAGGGGTGCAATAGCCTACGAAATCCTCAGGAACATCGTTGAGGGTGGCTTTAAGGGTAAGATAATCCCAGTGAATCCTAAGGGCGGAACTGTTGAAGTTGCTGGGAGAACCTTCCAGATACGGGAGAAACTCGAGGAACCAGTGGATACCGCCATAATAGCCGTTCCGGCCAGGGTTGTTCCCGGGTTAGTTGATGAGATAGGCCCCCTCATCAAGGGGGCGGTAGTCATTTCGGCTGGCTTTTCTGAGGTCGGGAACGAAGAACTGGAGAGGGAACTCGTTGAAAAAGCCAGAAAGCACGGCGTTAGAATCATAGGCCCCAACTGCGCCGGTATTTTCGGCGTCCACGGGAAGTTCTTCGGCTCCTTCGAGGTTCGCGTAAGGCCCGGAGGTCTGGCTCTAATTAGCCAGAGCGGTGCCTTCGGTGGCGCGGCTTTGGCCATGGGGAACGAAGAGGGGATAGGATTTTCGGCCTTTGTAAGCTATGGAAACGCCGCTGACCTAAACGAGAGTGACTTTTTAGAATACTTCGCTGACGATGAAAATACTAAGGCCATAGCCCTTTACATCGAGGGAGTTAGAGACGGCAGGCGCTTCCTTAAGGCACTCCACTACGCGAGCGAAAAAAAGCCCGTGGTAATCCTTAAGGCCGGAAAGAGCGCGAGCGGTGCCAAAGCTGCAGCATCCCACACCGGTTCTCTGGCTGGAAGCTACGAAATCTACCGCGCGGCCTTTAAACAGGCTGGGGCCATAGAGGTAGATGAGATGGAAGAGCTTTTCGACGCGGCTAAGGTCTTCGAGATGTATCCAAGGGCCGGAAAGCGCGTGGCGGTAATTACGAACTCAGGTGGGCCAGGTGTTCTGGCAACGGACAAGCTTGAGAGGCTTGGCCTTGAACTGGCAAAGCTGAGCGATGAAACAACTCAAAAGCTTCGCTCCTTCCTTCCACCTCAATGTTCGGTGAAGAATCCAATAGACCTCATAGCGGATGCCGACTACGAGCGCTATAGAAGAGCCATCGAGACGGTCTGCAGGGATGAGAACGTCGATTCGCTCCTCGTCATCTGCGTTCCCCCGATATTCATACCGAGCGAGGAGATAGCAAAAGCAATCATCGAGGCCGACTGCGACAAGCCGATTGTAGTCAACTTTATGGCCGGCGAGCTCATTAAGGATGGCGTTGGGCTTCTGGAAAAGCACGGCGTTAAGAACTTTCCCACTCCGGAGCGGGCCGCTAGGGCTTTGAAATGGCTGTCTGAAAGATTGTAGTGTGATGTTTTCTCTCTTCCCTGCCCTCTTGTCCTTCTTCAACGCGGGTAACCTTTTTAATCCTTCCACCAACAGTGGTGACGATGATAGCTTTAGGTATAGAGGGAACCGCCCACACCCTTGGCATTGGAATCGTCACTGAGAAGGAAGTTCTGGCCAACGTATTCGATACTCTAACGACCGAAAAGGGTGGAATCCACCCCAAGGAAGCCGCTGAACACCATGCGAGGCTTCTCAAACCTCTCCTTAAGAAGGCCCTCGACGAGGCAGGAATAACAATAGAGGACGTTGACGTTATAGCGTTCTCCCAGGGGCCCGGCCTCGGGCCGGCCCTTCGCGTCGTTGCCACGGCCGCGCGGGCGCTGGCGATACGCTATGGGAAGCCGATAGTGGGGGTAAACCACTGCATAGCCCACGTGGAAATCACGAAAATGTTCGGCGTTAAGGACCCGGTCGGTCTGTACGTCAGCGGTGGGAACACTCAGGTTCTTGCTTTGGAGGGCGGTCGCTACCGCGTTTTCGGGGAGACCCTTGACATAGGCATAGGCAATGCCATAGACACTTTCGCTAGGGAGCTTGGCATAGGCTTTCCAGGGGGCCCGAAAATAGAGAGGCTCGCCCGTAAGGGGGAGAGGTACATAGAGCTTCCCTACGCTGTAAAGGGCATGGATTTGAGTTTCTCCGGCGTTCTCACCGAAGCGGTCAGGAAATACCGCACTGGAAAGTACCGCGTTGAGGACCTTGCCTACTCCTTCCAGGAGACGGCCTTTTCAGCGCTGGTTGAAGTTACTGAGAGGGCAATAGCCCACACCGGAAAAGACGAGGTTGTTCTCGTCGGTGGCGTTGCGGCAAACAACAGGCTTCGCGAGATGCTCAGGAGTATGGCCGAGGACAGGGGTGTTGAGTTTTTCGTCCCGCCCTACGACCTTTGCAGGGACAACGGCGCGATGATAGCCTACACAGGTTTGAGGATGTTCAAAGCGGGAATCAGGTTTTCCCTTGAGGAAACGGTGGTAAAGCAAAGGTTCAGAACCGACGAGGTCGAGGTAACATGGGACTGATTGTTCCTGTTTACGTGTTTGTGGTTGATGTTATACTGTTCCTTGCAATAGGTTACGCCTTCGTTTTCATGCTCAGGAGGATGAACAAGTACGACCCGGATTTGAACACGATGGTGAAGTATTCGGTTATCTTTCTCGGGCTGGCCGAACTTGGAAGGATTTTTGACCTTGTTGATGACTTCTGCTGCACCAACATTGCCACCAAAGCTGAGGTTTTTCTGTACTTTGTATCAATCGTTGGCGTTGTTTATACGGTCGTTTATTACATCAAGCTCGTTGAGAACAATTACATTCCATCTCCCCCAAAGAGTGTAAAAAAATCTCCCCTTGGTGCTCATGTTGTCTTCTCCAAGAACAGGTTTTTGGACGTTATAGAGCTTCTCAAGAATGCTGATTTTCCTGTTTTGGCAGTTACTCGGTCCCCGTCAATGTATCAGGGCTTTGACAACGTTTCAACCGTATGGGTGACCCAGGTTGAGGGCGGGATAAAGCCAACTGCTCTCCACGTTCTCCAGGATATAATCCTGAAGTTTGTTAGGGACAACCCCAGCTCGGCCGTTCTGATAGATTGTGTGGAATATCTCCTTCTCTACAACGACTTCAGAACGGTCTTCAAGTTCCTTGCAAACCTAAAGGACCACGTTGTCCTTCAAAATGGCTCTGGCTTTGTAGTATTTATCGACGACTCGGTTTTAAGCGAACAGGAGAAGGCTCTCCTCCTCAAGGAGTTTGAACCACTCTAAAATCTTTTCTTGAGTTTCATCGTGTATTTTGGATATATCTCCCTCGTAAAGCGGATGAATTTAGCTTTTCTCGGCGACTTCTTTATCATTATTTCCGTTTCAGGTGGAAGGTATGTGTAGAACTGTCCGTCTATCGCCAACACTATTTCCCTCGTCAGGGCCATGTTCCTCACGTCTATCCTGCTCTCGGCTGGAACCACCATCGGTCTAGAGCTCAGTGCTATCGGCGCCAATGGGGCTATCACAGTAACGCTCAGCCTGGGGTCAACGAAGGGTCCGCCTGCGCTCATGGCGTAGCCTGTGGAACCAGTTGGTGTTGAAATTATCAGCCCGTCCGCGCGGATTTCATCCGCCAGTCCGCCGTCTATGTAATAGCGGAGGTGGATTATCTTGCCCGGTATTCCGGTCAAGATTGCAACCTCGTTCAACGCATCCGGAACCTTTGCTTCGCCGTTGAGGTACGTTCTCAGCTTTATACGCTCGTCTATGTAGTATTCCCCCTCGATGAGCTTGCTTATCGCAAAAAACGTCTCGTGGGGTTCTACCTCTGTCAGAAAGCCAAGTGTCCCCATGTTAACACCCAAGATCGGAATGTCCCTCTTCGTCTTGTGCTCCACTCTGAGAATCGTTCCATCGCCACCTATGACGATGATGAAATCAACGTCGAACTTCTCCAGCGGGAGAATATCGTCCTCGTCGAACTCCCTCAGATGTTTGTAGGTGTCCTCGTCAACAACAACGTCGTACCCGCTAACCTTCAGGAAATCGTACACCCGGTAGGCCAGCTTCAATGCCTCTGCCCGGTCCCTTCGTGCAACGACGCCGAACCTCATGGTAAACCGTTATTCACTATTTTCTAATTAAACCTTTTCTCCTGAGCTTTGCACCGAAGTGAGTAGTCACAACTGCCCCAAGGGCCGTTGGAATCCAGTAGGAGATTAACCTATCAAGGAGGGTGGCCGTTACGGCTATTTCTTTGTTTATTCCGAGGATAACGTAGATGCCTGAGTTGACAGTCTCTATTATCCCGGCACCACCTGGAATTACGCTTATCATACCAACGACTATGCCCACCATCTGAACGACCATAACGTCTACTAGAGAAATCGGAAAGTTTATCGCTCTAAAAACGCAGTAGGTTCTCAGCACGGTGAAAATCCATGATGCCGTTGAATACACCAGTGCGAGCGCAAACGTGCCCTTGTGTTTGATGAGGAATCTAAAATCGTTCTGGAACCTTGGGACGTCTGTTTCTACGACCTTCTCGAACCTTTCCCTGTACTTTTCTGCTTTCTTCGGTGTTAACCTCTCGAAAAGCCTAAAGAACCACCAGAGAGCACCCTTGGTTTTTCTCTCGCTAAGGAGTATTCCAAGGGTGAAGAATATAAGTCCAGCGAAGGCCGAGTCGAGGAGAACAAGGATTAAGGTGAGCGAAAGCGAGCCCAGTCTGTAAACATAGACAGTCGATATACCAAGCATAACTATAACCGGAACCAAGTCAAGTATCCTGTCCATCATCACCGTCGCGAAGACCTGGCCGTAGGGCTTCTCGGTCTCTTTCGCCAGAAAGTACATCCTGACTGGTTCCCCCCCGCCCCTCGCCCCGGGAGTTATGTTGTTCACGAATATGCCCGCGAGTAAAGCCAGGAGTATCTTTGTAAAGCCGGCATCGACGTCGAGGGCCTTAAGCAGAACCCTCCAGCGCAGGCCCCACGTCACTAGACTCATGGAGTACATGATGACTGCGAGGATTAGATATTCTCCCCTTGCCTTCTTAAGTATCTCGGCTACCTCCCCTATCCCCGCCCACCAGAGCAGGAGCGTGATTATCCCTATTCCAAGGGCGAGGAGGGAGTATTTTTTCTTCATGGTCACACCTTCCTAAGCTTGGCTATAAAGAAACCCTGGGTTAGATGCCTGTTCGGATAAAACCTCTGAACTTTTTCAAGCCCTATTCCGGCTGAACCTATGAAGAGACCCTGCTCCTCAAGTTTCAGGCCCTTCTCTAGCATGAACTTCACGTTGGCTTCATTTTCTTCCAGCGAGATTGTGCATGTCGAGTAAACCAGAACTCCATCTTTCCTCAGGGACTTTATGGCCGCCCATATGAAGGCCCTCTGGTACTTGGCCGTTGCCTTTATGTCCCTTGGGGTTCTGCTCTCCCACAGTTTTGGTCTTATTCCTAGCGCGGTGCACGGGGCATCGAGGAGTATCTTGTCGGCCTTTATCCCGAGCTCCGGCAGTTTTCGGGCGTCCATTCTTATTATCTTCACGTTCTTTACGCCAAGCCTATTAAGTTCCTCCTCCATCTTCCTCAGCCTGTTGCGTGATTTGTCAATCGCTATAATCTCCCCTCTATTCTGCATGAGCTGGGCTATGTGAGAAGTTTTTCCTCCAGGTGCAGCCGCCATGTCTATTATTAAATCTTCCTCGCTCGGCTCAAGGACCCTGGCGGTTACCATGGAGGGCAAACTTTGGGCGTAGAAGAGGCCCTCCTTAAAGCTCTCGAGCTCGTTCAGACTAGGCAGTTTGAACTTCGGCAACGTTACTTCTACTGCTAATCCCCTCGTCGAGACGACCATCTCCTTCCCGCTCATTCTGGCTATTCCAATTCCGACGAGCAGGCCCCTCGGGTCCCTAATCTCGACCTCGTCACCGGGCTTTATTCCCTTATTCGCTTGAAGGACGCCGGGGGCGTAGAGGTGGGCACCCTGATAGACGCTCTCGCTCGCGAACTTGTTGGCCCTCACCACGGGTAAACCCGGGTCGTAGTTATCCTCGAAGTTGGGTCCCTCCCTTTCGAAGTATATCCCCTCCTTGAGGTATGGGCTCCTCCTGGGCTTCAAACCTTCCCTCCTGAGGATTCGCATCAGCTTCTCCCTGCTGGTCTTCAGTGTGTTCACCCTGATGTAGTACTTCTCCACAGGAGTCCTTAATGATGCCATTATTTCCTCCGCTTCACTCCCGAAGAGCTTTCTATAGTAGTCCTTCAGCTCCACCGGAAAGGCCTCAAAGGTCGAAGATTTCCCACTCCCTTCCAAGGTCAATCAGCCTCTCAAGGCCTTTTTTAAGTGCTTCAACACTTCCGAAGTTGGCCTCAAACTGGAAAACTTTCTCATCGCTTTTTTCAATCCTTTCTAGAACTTCCTTCGGCGAAACCCTCCCGTTCCATCTCCAGTTGTAGAAATCTCTCAGGAAGTTCTCGGAACCGTAGATGAAGCTCCTCGGAAAGAGCTCTAGGAAGAGGCTCAAAAAGCCCTCGCTCAGCCTTTCTTTTGGAATTGCAACGACGAAGTAGTAGCTCTCCGGCGTTGCTCCTACCTCAATCTGGGGCTTTACCTCGAAGGCCGGGTGTGGGTAGTTCATGACCTCCCAGCTTCCGTCTATGAAGACATAGGCCCCGAAGACCTCTTCGACGTCTTCAACCTTAAACCCCCTCTCCGGGAGCGTTTCTTTTAGCTCCTCGTTGAGCGTGAATATGTCCTCCCACATTCTGTTCAGAAACTCGTGGATTTCTTTAACTTTCATCTCGCCCACCGTAGGAGAAAAGGAAAGGGGCTTAAAAAGGTCATCTCCTCGTGATGTTCTCCAGTGCTTTGTTGATGTCCTCCATGATGTGAGTCTGCACCTCCACGCTCTCCGTTTTCAGCGGTATCTCTAGGCTCCTTCCGGCGAGGTTTGCTGACAACATTATTTCAACGTCGACTTTGCTCCTCTCCCCGTTCCTGACGTGGATTGCCCAGACCTTGGGCAGTTGGTTCTCGTCTATCACCACTATGGCGTCGAGCTTCGCATAACCGTTCGCCGGGATAATCTTGCCCTCCTTGAGGTAGCCTGTTCCAATTTCGATTCCGTTCGCGTAGAGGTTGAAGGTTAGGTTTGTTACTGGGATTGGGAACGAGTTCGGGTTGTAGAGGAGCATCTCAACGTCCAGACGGCCTTTGTTCTTTTCTTCGCCGAGCCACCTAACCTTCGTTCCAAGGAGCGCTGGTGTTTCAGCCAGTCCTCCGAGGACAGGTTTGCTCTCGGCCGTGAAGTTTAGCTTGTCGAGGATGTCCATTGTGAAGTTTTCCTTCACCTTGAAGTTGAAGGGTATGACGCTCAGAGCCTTTCCGGCTATGTCTATCTCAAAGTATCCCTTCTGTCCCCCGTTCAGGTAGTTGGCGAATGCCCTAATCAGGTTTGGGTTGCTGAGGGCAATGACAAGCGTGACGTTTGGCTGAAGTGGATTGTAGTCGAACTTCTCCAGCTCCGCGACCTTGACGCCGGTGAAGTACATCGTCAGGTTGTCGAGCTTTGCCGGAACCAGAAGGGGCCTCTGGAACTCTCCTGTGATTACTATCTCCGTCTTTTCCTCGGTGACTTGGCCCCAGCGGGCCTTAAAGACGGGCGGTGAGCTCGTAACTGAGTAGGCGATGTATACTCCCCAGAGGATTATAATTAGGGTTATTATCCCGATGAGTTTCTTTATCATGGCAACCACCCTTTTTATAAGATAGCTCCCCAACCCTTATAAAAGGTTCCCAACTTCTCACTTTGGTGGTACGATGGGGCTGGAATCGGTGTTCTGGGCCTTCTGGTATATCCTTCCCGCTTACTTTGCCAACGCTTCGCCGGTTTTAGTTGGCGGAGGGAAGCCTATAGATGGTGGGAGAAAGTGGAGGGACGGAAGGAGGCTCCTCGGCGATGGAAAGACATGGAGGGGCTTTATAGGGGGCGTTGCTATAGGGACCCTCGTTGGGGTAATCCAGTACTTCATAACGCCGTGCTTTTACGGAAGCCTCTCGACGGCGGTGAAGCTCGCTTTTCTGCTCTCCTTTGGGGCACTCTTCGGGGACTTAGTAGGCAGTTTCTTCAAGAGGCGCGCTAACCTGCCAAGGGGTGCCCCCGCTATAGGCCTCGACCAGCTCGGCTTCCTGATAAGTGCACTTGCTTTTGCTTATCCCGTGAAAACCCTTTCCAGCGGCCAGATTATCTTCCTCCTCGTTGTTTCCCCTTTTATCCACTGGGGAGCTAATTACCTCGCCTACAAGATGGGCTGGAAGAGTGTCCCCTGGTGATTTACTTTTCGTCAGTTTTCCAATGTTATTTTGTGGTTTTGTACGAGTAATCAAAATTGCGAAAGAAAACTTTTTTAGCACATTCTTTTTCCAATGCTCGGTGGTTATATGAAAAGAGGGCTTGGAGTGTTGATAATAGGAATAATGTTTGGCGCTCTGGTTTATGGGGCGATAATATCTGCACCTCTGGTTCTTGCAAACGGAGTTGATGACAACAAGGCATACGAGGACTTCTGGAAAATCCTCAACAACCAGGCTTACCTCCTCGTTTCCTTCAACGAGAGCCTCTCCAGCGGTAATCCCAACGCAACCCTTGCCAGAAAGCTGATAGACAACTCCAGAGAGGGTGAGCTCAACTCCGCCAACATTTCTGCCCAAATCTGGCTTGCCTTGGAGGAACTGAAAAAAATCCGGCGTAAAACTTTACTACTCTGCCGATGAGCTGAGAAGGATGGCTGAGAACATCAGCAAAAACGGCCTTTCCAGGGAGACCGTAAACGAGTTGAAGGCCCAGGGCTGGACTGACGAGGAGATTACGGCCCTTGAGGATTACATAGCCAAAAACGCCGACAACATATCGGGCGGTTTCGACATGGGAAGTTTTCTCACGAACTTCTCTCGGGCCTTTGTTCTCGTAGGTTTTAAATACGCCGACTACGAAACGTGGGTACTTGAAAAGTGGAAGTGGTCAAACCCTGGGAAGTCGGAATCCGAGATAATTAACACCTACAAAAACGCCAAAAAACAAATCGTTCCTGACCTCGCGAACCAGTGGTCGAAGTTCTACCATTCCTACCTCTCCGGTGATGTGAACGGAATGTCCTCATCTCTTGATTCCCTTGTGAATGGTGTGGATTCCCTCCTCCTTGGTTCCCGTTGGATGACCGTGAGCGGTGGAGGCATTATTGTCCGTGATGTTGCCGAAAACGGAGTCGTGAACAACCAACTTGCCCTCTACACAAAGGACTACTATTGGCCTACTGCTCTCGAAGCTTACAAGCAAGTCCGCAGGGTTTACGTCCTGGTTAATGCAATCAAACTCGGAAACAACAATCCAGAGGTCAGAGCAATGCTCAACAGGGAAGTTGCGGAGCTTAAAGATTCACTCGTTGCCTACGTTAAGCAGGGTCCCTTCCCACAACCTTCTCCTTCACAGTCTCCTATGCTCCCATGCCTTCCGGGTAAGTGCGACGTTGCCCTCTCAAATTCCGGGGAGACGCTTCCCTTAACTCAATCTAGTACTTCCCAGCCGACTGATATAGCCCTAAACGTTAACAGCAACTACGGTTACATCGACGGCGTTCAGGTAACCCTTGAGAAGAGCCTCCGTCCGGACGGTCACGTGGAGTACAAGGTAAGAGTCGAATTCTCGGTTGAGAGGAACCAGATTTCGGATGTGAGTATTACTCTCACAACTCCGGACGGAACAGATTCGGTCCACTACTCAACCCTAGCTACCGGTCAGCACCAATGGGAGTCAAAAACTTTCATCAGTTCGGGTACCATAACGTCCTCTGGGGACAGTGTTGTGATTAGTGGGAACATTAGGATAACCTACGTTTCCACGGATTCTCCAACCCCTAACTCGGCGCCTGTTTCGCCTTCTTCATCTTCAACTTCCTCAGTTTCCACCTCCGGACTCAGAGAGCAGGAGTTTACAAAATCCTTCTACTTCAGGGTCACCTACGATGACTTCCTCCAAGCAAGCAACGTTCGTGTCTATTTAACGCCCCAACCTTCCTCCGTTTCGGCCGGTGGTCATGTTACATTTAAACTCTCGGTTGAGAACGGTAACAATGTTTCCATTAGGGGCTACTGGAGGGCAGACCTTGACCTCCCCGACGAGAACGGCGTGGTGTCAACAATGCATTACTCGGGCAATCTCATGGTTGGGGCTTCATCCTCCTCAACGGCTACTATAGCGACGGTTTCGTATCCCAAAGCCGGCGACTACAGGTATTCGGTAACTTTTTACTTTGGAAATAACTCTAAAACCGTCAGTGGAACAGTTCACGTAAGCGCAAGTTCTGGAAGTTCAAACGATTACAGGCTCTGGATAGGGGGTGTAGCCCCTGAGTCTGTCCAACTGAAGGAGGGTGATACGGTGGGCTTTAATGTCAAAATAGGCAACAGTTATCCAAGCACTGAGAGGGCTTTGGTTAAGCTTTACGTTGATGGTGAGCTTAAGGATTCGAAGCCCCTTAACGTTACCACTTCAGGAACCTCTGCAACTCTTCACTGGCTTGCTCAAGCGGGGGAGCATGATTACACTGTCAAGCTCTACAGGCTGGTTAATAACCAGGAACTGTGGGAGGATGAGTGGAGTGGCAGTTTGAAAGTTGCTAGGGACCCTGATGGGTTGTACGCTTGGCTTGAGGTTGCTCCCAATCCTGTTAATGTTGATGGAACGGTGAACTTGAAAGTAAGGGTTGAGAACCATAATTCCAATGAGTGCTTTTATCAGGGGACTATTAAGGTAGTTGATGACAGTGGTCTAATCCTATGGCCTAAAAAGGATTATTCTGTAGCAGGCCCTATTACATATCCTTGCGAAATTTTTGAACCTGACTATACCATTAGTGGCAGAGTACTCACTATCGGGCACGACAGAACTATGGTTCAGAACTTTACCCTAGAGCACGTTTCAAAGAATATGACTCTACATCTTATAATTGGGGGTGTAGAGATGGCTAGTGCAAAGGTTGATGTTGTCCAGCCCGGGCCTGTTATCGTTACAATGGACTGTCCAGATACTGTGGCCATTGATGATGAAGCCCATTGTACTGTTCATTTGACCTTAGTAAAGCAAAAGAATATAACTCTACATCTGAAGGAGATTGACTTTGGGGGTAAGAAAGTGTGGCCGGTAAATCTAAGTAGCGTCTGGGTAGAGCAGGAGGGAATAAAGCTGATTCCCCACTACACCCACAGATTGTCATTCTCAATAAACATCGATGATGCTCTAGCAAACTACTACTTTGGGAAAAAGCCCCTTGGATGGGGATCATATGCCAACAGGTTTGTAGGGTACTCCTACCTTATCAGAGCAGTCTTCAGTGATGGAATTATGGCTAGTGATATAATTGATGTAACTGACAAATCCTCACTTGGTGAAAAAGTTGAGAAGGGAGTAGAGGGATTAGGTATTGCCGAGTCCGTGCTTGAGAAATCAGCTGAATGGAGTGGACAACTGGAAACTGTGGTTGGCGGATCTTTAGGAAAAGCGGCAGCAGTGATGTCAAAAGTACTTGGGATTGCCGGTTGGGTTTTAACCGCGAGAGATGTTGTAAACTGGCTCAGAGCACCAACACCTTCAGATGGAGATAGCAACAATGTGATCGGAGGATGATGTTATGAGGAATCCTTCCCAGGTCTTTAGATTTGCCCTCCTTATTAACATTTTAATACTCCTGTATTCAGCATATCAAGTCAAAGTCAATGACTCTGAATGGTGGGAATATACTTTTATTGGGGTATTTTTGTGGCTTGTAGGACTATTCTTGGTAGCTCCCAGTCCAAAGATGCCTCGATGGTACAGTCTTAATAATCTACTTCTTTATCCTGCAATGTTTTTGATTGGAGTTAAAGTTCTTGCTCTCAGTTCAGGACTTGGATCTTTCATAATTTACACACTTATGATATTTGCAACAGTTGAAGTTGTTATATATCTAATAACAAGAACAAAACCTAGCATTATAACAAAATACATCGTTATCTATTATGTTGTGTTAGTTTTCCTCTCGTGGATTCTATATTATGAGTATCCCTTAGTTCCCATTACCTATCTTCTTTTTGTGGCATACTGTCTGTTGGGTGCAGAGAAAACAATAAGGAGAACTCCAAAGGTAGAGGAGGAGAGCATAGAGTCAAAAGGTTAACAAACACCATCTGGGGGTAAACGAAATGTGGGTCTTCAAATTCCTTAGGGCACTTGCCTTTTTCTTTTCTTTGTATGTTCTTTATAGAGGCCTTCAATTAGGCAGTATGAGAATGGCACTGCCCTATCTATTCCCGGGGACGTTCTGGGGTGCTTATTATTACCATTTCGTTCGAGAGATTCTCAGTGAAGGAGAATTGTCCCTGGGAGATAAAGTTTTGTACGTTCTGTTTATGATGATTGGAATCGCAGGTATCTTTACAGGAACTGCACTTTCAAGGACGAGGATGCAGTTTTTCAGCAGTTTTGCAATATGGATTCTCACCCTCGTGGTTCTAATTAAAAGTGGAGAGATGACAAAAAGCATTATATGCAAGTTGCGAGCATACAGCGATGCACTCCTACCTGGGATTTTTTCTTAACTGGGGCATTCCTGTTTTTTGTGTTTCCAGCTCCTTTGAATTTTACATACCTTCTGACATTTATGGCAATAAGTGGAACTATTTATGAATGGGAACTTGAAGAGAGAAACACGAGGCAATAGAATTGTTGGAGGGTGATTTTAGTGGCTGGGATGTTGGATTTGTTCCTCTTTCTATTTGCCTTTGCTATAGTGGGCGCTGGAATTGTCTCAAGTCGTATTTTGGGCCTAGCTCTGACTCTAGTTTCTTGGTCATCTTTTGCTCTGTCCCTCAAATATGGTGGTTCCGTTGATGTTAGGGTTGGATACATGTCCATTTTAGCATGGATGTTAGCCATGGGGGGTGTGCTTGTTTGTCGGATGTCAGGTAGGAAGCAACTGGGATTTAAGAGAATTTTTGGTATTCTCTTATGTGCCTCCAGTTGTTTTACTTTTCCTGCTTAATGGCCATGTATACCTTGGCATTCTGGGCCTAGTCGTTCTAATGGTTCTTAATGATGATTCCATCGCCAAAAAGCTACCATCTGGTTCGTTTGGCAGAAATACGGTGTTGGCTTTGTTGATTTTTCAGATTGTTCTCGTGGGTTTATTGACGCGCTCTCCTTACGTAGTTCCTTATGCCCTTGTACTTTGGGGGTGGTATAAACTGGAAGTTGGGAAATGTTGGGGCTGTTCTTTGAAGAGCAAAAAGCGGTTGAGGGTAGACTACTGTAGAATGAACTTATATATTCCATGTACAAGGGTATTAATGGTATTCCATGAGATGGGGACAATAATGCGGTGGTTGGTGGTGGTTACATCCGGGAAGATACTCACCAAAGCAGGTATTAAGGGAACCGGGAAATTCCTGTGGGGTATTGGGAATTTCATTCTGGCTGTAGCGGATGTCCATGACTGGTTTTTCGCCCCGAAGCCCTCAGATGGAGATAGCAACAACATAGTGGGGGGATGATGTTGGGACACTTGGGCAAGATCCTGCGCATGCTTTCTGTACTCTTTTCAACTTATTTTCTTTTTACGGGTCTTAAACTACACAGTAGAGAATCTGCCGTAGCTTACTTGTTCCCTGCCCTATTCTGGGGTGGATATTACTGGCTGTTTCGCAGGGAAGTAATAATAGATGAGGAAAAACATGACAAACCGGAAGTTGCAGCGTTTTTAATATGGATGCTTGTCCTAGTGGGGCTGATGGAATACACTTTTTTCATAACAAACAGTGCATCAAAGTTCTTTGTTAGTCTCATTGCCGCGCTTGCAGTTGCTGTCCTGTTCCCCTTTAAATTGGTTAAAGGGTGCTGTGAGAGATTATTTTCCCTTAATGAGCTCGTTCCTCTTTTGCTGTTTGGGGGTTTGGGTTGTTGTTTTTGTTCTTAATCCAGTTTCCTCTCAGTTTGTCGTACTTTACGATGTTCCTTGCAATCGGAGCGACAGTTTATGAATGGGATTATGATAAAAATACGAGAGAGAAGACCCCCATGGGACGGTGATTACATGAAGTATAGAGCACCTATGCTGGCTTCTTTTGTGTTTTCTTTGTACTTTTTTGTCCATAGCGTTGGGAATAACCCAGGAAATCTTCAAACACTTCTGTATATTTTTCCCGCATATTTCTGGGTGGCCTATTACTGGATATTCAAGAGAGAACTCATGAATAAGGCCCTTTCAAAAGAATTTGGTGAAGAGGAAATCGTGAGCTTGCACGTGTGGTTCATCCTGTTGCTATTCTCGGTGGGATACGCTATGCTCGCCGTTTCGACGTGGAAGGATTTGATTTTTGCCGTAGCCATGATTATTTTCTCGTTTTTCATTTATAGGCCTGTTTCGTGGATATACACTTTCATCTCGAGAATTAAGTTGCTGGGATATTTGATTGGGTTTGGGCTGGGCGTTCTCGTGTTGAGGTTGCTTGGACCCTCTTTGGGTCTTAACTATCTATTGCTTATGATGGGGGTTTGGTCTGAAATGCGAGATTACCTGAAGGTGAGTTAGGTTCGAAAACACGGGACTTTTCGATGGTGCTTTGGTTGGAAAAAGTTTATATTACTATGTGTGGTTGTATCAATAGAGAGAATCTGGGTGATGTTGGATGAAAGATTTCAGTTGAGATAACCTTATATTCACAATCCTCCTTTTACTTCCGCTAGCGCTGTTGTTGTTTGAGGCTCTTTTAAACGCCTACTGTTGGAGTTATTGCGGGATTCTTGAGCCTCCCCTCTTCATTCAAGTTTCCCCTGCTCTGCTCTGAGGTGTGGAAGTGTGGTGGATTCTCAAGAACGGCACATGCCTCTCCCGGTGTTTCTGGTGAGTGCCTTCATCGTTATTTACCTCGGATTCGCGGTCGATAATCCTCCCAAGCTTAGCGCTTATTTGAGTGATGTCCTGTGGGCGGTGCTCTACACATACGCCCTCAAAGAGGAATATCGGAGGTCAGTGAGGGAAAACACAGGGGAGGCATCTTGAGGTTTTAATCTTGGGGATGCTTTAATGATAAGCATCTTGGAATTTCCCTGTAGAGTCACACTTTGAGAAGGGGCTGGATAATCCCATCCAATAATCCTTTTTAACCTCCCCTCCAACTTTCTCCGGTGGTTGGCATGAGGGTCACCGTCCGCTACTTCGCGCGCTATCGCTCCTTGGTTGGCAAAAGCGAGGAGGAACTTGAGGTTCCAGACGGGATAACCGTTAGGGAACTCATCGAGATTCTCAAGGAGAGGCACCCGGTTTTGAAAAACGAGGTCTTCGCTGAGGAGGATGACTTGGCCGATGTGAACGTCTCCAGAAACGGCCGTTACGTTCGCTTCGACGAGGTTCTCAGGGATGGGGACATAATAGCTATATTCCCCCCGGTGAGCGGTGGTTGAGATGCTGAGCGATAGGGAACTCGAAAGGTACGACAGGCAGATAATGGTCTTTGGGGTTGAGGGGCAGGAAAAGCTCAAAAGCGCGAAGGTCGCCGTCGTCGGC